>NZ_CALMQR010000068.1:0-29737 GCF_937871995.1 uncultured Citricoccus sp.
GCGGCGACGGGGTCGGCGGCCACGGCGGCCGCGAACGCTGGAACCGGTCCGGGGACGACCGGTTCCGCAGCCGCGGCCGGAACTGACGCGGCCCAGGACACTCGGGGCGGGAGCGCCGGGGCCGAGCCGGACTCCGGCGCCGGGGTGGAGCCCACGGACCGCCAGGACGCCGATGTCGCCCCCCGGCGTCCGAAGGTCAGCCTGTGGTCGGACGACGAGGGCGACGACCCGGCAGGGCGGAAGGGCCGCGGTGCCGGCACCGCAGCGGCTGCGGGGCTGGCCGCCGGTGCCGCCACCGCCGCGACCGCAGCCGCTGCCGGTGACCGCCGGGATGCGCCTCAGGACGCGGGCCCCACGGCTCCCGCCGTCGGTGCGGCCCCGGACCGTCGCGAGGACGTCGACGCCTTCGCGGACGACTATGAGGACGAGGACTACCAGGACGAGGACAAGCCGGGTGGCGCCCGCTGGATCCTGGGGGGCATCCTCGCCCTGGTGCTCGTCCTCGGGGCCGTCTTCGCCTTCAACCTGCTGGGCAACAATCGCGATCCCCAGGCCGGCCCCGGAGAGGACACCACGTCCTCCCCGGCCGCAGAGGGGCCCACCGAGCAGGAGGGGGCATCCGACCTCCCCGAGCCGGTGATCGCCGGGGCCACCCGGTTGGTCCCGGACAATCCGCAACTGAGCGCTGACACGGACAACACGCTGGCCAACGCGATCGACGGCAACCCCGCGACCGCCTGGCAGACGTTCTCGTTCGCGCAGCCGGTGTTCGGCGGTTATGCCGACTCCATGGCGTTGGTGATCGAACTCGAGGAACCCAGCGCCATCAGCCAGGTCGACATCGCCCAGAACAACGGCAGCGGCGGTTCCTTCTCGGTCCTGCTGAACGACGCCCCCGAACTGGACGGGGCCAGCCAGATCGCCGAGGGCTCCTTCACCGGACCGCAGGTCAGCGTTCCCGTGAGCGGTGAGAACGGGGCACCTGCCGAGGCGCGGTACGTGATCATCAACTTCACCGAGCTGCCGCAACTCTCCAATGCCTCCGCAAACCTCCCCTACGGCCTGAGGATCGCCGAAGTAGAGGTGCAGTAGCCCCACCCCGCTCCGCCCGGGGAAACGCTGTTCCTCCGGGCGGTAGTGCGTGCGGTGCACGGAATACGTTCCCCTATGGTGGTGTTCCACCCTAGAGAACCCCCTCACCGTGAAGGAAGTACTGTGACCGAGGCTGCTGAGTCCACCGACGTCGTGCGTGACGTCGTCATCATCGGATCGGGACCGGCGGGATACACCGCCGCGATCTACGCCGCACGCGCCAACCTGAACCCCCTCGTGGTGGCAGGCTCCGTGACCGCCGGTGGCGAGCTGATGAACACCACCGACGTGGAGAACTTCCCGGGCTTCCCCGAGGGGATCATGGGCCCCGAGCTGATGTCGCACCTGGAGAAGCAGGCGACCCGGTTCGGTGCGGAGGTCCTCTACGAGGACGTCGTCAACGTCGACCTCACGACCGATCCCAAGGTGGTGACCCTGGGCAACGGCACCGAGTTCCGCAGCCACGCGGTCATCCTGGCGACCGGGTCCGCCTACCGCGAGCTGGGAGTGGACGGCGAGAAGCGTTTCTCCGGACACGGCGTCAGCTGGTGCGCCACCTGCGACGGCTTCTTCTTCCGCGACCAGAACATCGCCGTCGTCGGCGGTGGGGACTCCGCCATGGAGGAGGCACTCTTCCTGACGAAGTTCGCCTCGACCGTGACCGTCATCCATCGCCGGGATGAGCTGCGGGCCTCCAAGACCATGGCCGACCGCGCGTTGGCCCATGAGAAGATCAACTTCGTGTGGGACACCGAGGTCACCGGCCTGGACGGCGAGGACAAGCTCAAGAGCCTCGGCCTGCGCAACCTCAAGACCGGTGCCGAGTCGACCCTGGACGTCACCGGCCTGTTCGTCGCCATCGGTTCCGACCCACGGGTCGATCTCGTCCGGGACCAGGTCGAGCTGACGGACAAGGGGACCATCAAGGTCGAGTACCCCAGCTCCCGCACCTCCGTCCCCGGAGTCTTCGCCGCCGGCGACGTCACCGACCCCACCTATCGTCAGGCCATCACGGCGGCGGGCAGTGGCTGCGTGGCCGCCCAGGACGTCGAGCACTACCTCGCGGACGTCAAGGACCTGGCCGCCGCTGCGCGGTAGCGTGTCGGCACCACACACTCGGGTGGACCTCCGGTCCACCCCATCGAACACCCAAACCAGGAGGAACCATGAGCACCATTGACGTCACCGACCAGGACTTCCAGGAGAAGGTCCTGAACTCGGACAAGCCCGTACTGGTCGACTTCTGGGCCGAGTGGTGCGGCCCGTGCCGCATGCTCACCCCCGTGCTGGAGGAGCTGGCCGTCGAGAACGCGGACAAGATCACCGTGGCCAAGCTGAACGTGGACGACAACCCGCAGGCGGCCTCCACCTACGGGATCACCAGCATCCCCGCCGTGATGGTCTTCAAGGGAGGCGAGAAGGTCGCCACCTCCATCGGCGCGAAGCCGAAGCAGGTCCTGGAGGCCGAGTTCGCGGAGTACCTCAAGTGACGAGTCACGACTGAACACCGGTTTACAGGAAGGCCCCGTTCCTCAAGGAACGGGGTCTTCCTGTCTGTTGAGCATGCTTAAAAGCCCATTACTCATGGTCTAACAGCGGATTAGACCTTCATTGCTTTAGATCCTGACGGGTCGATCAGGGCCATGATCCGATTGAGATCTTCCACGGAGGCGAAGTCGATGGCGATCTTCCCCTTGCGGGCACCCAGGGTGATCTTGACCGTGGTGTCCAGCTGGTCCGTCAGGGAATTGGCCAGGTAGTCCAGCCGCTCATGCCGTTCCGTCCGGGGCGCACGGGGCTTCGACTTCGCCTGCCTGACGCCCTCGTGCAACGACACCAATTCCTCGGTGGCGCGAACGGACAGTCCCTCGGACACGATCTTCTGTGCAAGCTTCTCCATCTCACCCGGATCGACCAGCCCCAGCAGTGCCCGGGCATGCCCAGCGGACAGGACACCTGACGCCACCCGGCGCTGCACCAAGGGGGGCAGCTTGAGAAGCCTCAGGGTGTTGGAGATCTGTGGACGAGAGCGACCGATACGGTTCGACAACTCATCCTGGGTGCACTCGAAGTCCTCCAGGAGTTGCTCATAGGCAGCGGCCTCCTCCAGGGGGTTCAGCTGGCTGCGGTGCAGGTTCTCCAGAAGGGCATCGCGGAGCAGGGCGGTATCAGCGGTGTGACGGACGATCGCGGGAATGTGCTCCAGGCCGGCCCGTTGACTCGCACGCCAGCGCCGCTCACCCATGACCAGTTCGTAGGGACTTAACCCCTCAACGGGTCGGACGACGATCGGCTGGAGTACCCCGACCTCACGGATGGACGCCACCAGCTCGTCCATGTCGTCCTCGTCGAAGACCTCTCGGGGCTGACGGGGATTGGGGTGGATGTCCGCCACGGCGATGGAGCGCAGTTCCGCGGTCCCAGCGGTCCCGGAGAACCGAGTTTCCGCAGCGAGGTGAGTGACGATCTCGGGCGAATCGCGCGAGTCGGTTGCGTCCGGCTTTTGATCACCCTTTTCCGGTTGATCTACATCGGCTCCGGCACTGGGCTGCTCGGCGTTCTTGGGCGACCGCACGGCCCGCGGCTCCAATGACGGCATGGTCGGGCGCCGGCGTCCGTTCGAGGACGTGGCGGGCCGAGCGCCCGGCTGTTTCCGTTCTCCCGTCCCAGCAGGTGACTCGGTCCTGCGATCCGGGAAGAAGACGTCGACGGGCCGCCGTGCCTCGCGAGCATGCGTTTGTTGGGCAGGGGCAGACTCCGGCGTGCTCAGGTACCGCTGAGCGATGCCGTCCTCAGAAGTCTGCCGCCCCTCGTCCACCCCATCCTGTGGTGGGTGTTCAGCCTGCGGCCCGGCTGCGATGTCCACCTCGTCAGCGTGCTTCTGGGCCGTCGATGACTCTGCCGCTTCGGGATCAGTGACCGCGGGAGTGTTCTCGGCATCGAGCACGGGAGGTTGAAGACGTACGTCGGACGGGGACCTCGGCGTCTCCTCGGGCGCAGGGGAGGCGGACGAGTCGTCGGACTCCCTGAGATCCTCGTCGGGGACAGTGCTCTGAATGAGCGCTCCTAGTCCCCGACCCAGTCCACGCCGGTTCTTCTTCACGCATTCTCCTCAGATCGCGACAACGTCACCTTCTATTCTAGGTTGTTTCACGTGAAACCGCAGATTTCGGCCCCCGGTGCGGGTCATGGGGAGGTGTACGGCCTCCAAGGAACGACGCCTCTCCCACGGCAATACACATCATTCGGAGCACACGTCATCAGGCCGTGAGAAGTATGAGGGGCCGTTTCACGTGAAACGTGCCTTGAGACGCGTTCGATGGAATCAAAGAGGCACCATCCGCTGTGCCCCTCCAGACAGGTCACTGTGCTCCTGTGTCTCGCCATGCGAGGGCACTCTCGAATAGTGTTTCACGTGGAACTGGAGACACACGATGGCCGATCTCGGGAGGAGCACAAACATGCTCCGTCACTTGCCTCCCGCATGACGCTTCCATCTCTTGTTCTCAACGTGGAAGGTGGGCGCTTCTCGCGGCAGCCCCATGCTATATCGATAGGTACCAGGGCCGCCTCGCGTCGTAGGGCGCCGTCCAGGGTGATGTTCCTCCACCGCCGGCTGCCCGGGGCGGCAGAGCGGCCATGGCGATACACGAGCGCCTCAAATTCTGACGCGATGGCTGGTACCTGGGGCACGTTCCACGTGAAACACCCTACGTCGACCGACAGGTCACGCGCCCCTCCGTCGTCTATCACCACGTGAGCTTCTCCGTTCGAGGGTAGGCATAGAAGGTGCGTGTATCCGTCGTTACCGGCGCAGCGACAACGCCTCCCGACATGCCACGTTCGGGCCCGCAGGGACATCGAGGTTTGGATGTGCGGAGTCGATGGGCGCCTGTCCACCGAGCCCCCCTGGGAATGAGACGCCTTTCTTGCGCGACGCTCCGGCCTGGTTCCACGTGAAACACGCACCCCTGTTCGCTCGACCTTCAACGCGGGGGAACGGCCAGCCGGACCGGGCGGCGTTTCACGTGAAACGATCGCACACATCGCGTACTGCAAAACTCTTGTCGGGTGACCTCACTCGCGGCTGCGCGCACCGGATGACGCCGTGACCAAAGCCATCCGCGAGTCAACCAGTGCCATCACCCGTCGAGGGCCACTGTGTACTCGACAAAAGAACGGCGCCCGTCCTCGGCGCGGAGCAGCGCTTAACATACACCGTCCACCTACCTCAGATTCCAGCAGGTCTGCACTACAGACGCTCAACGAGAGTTAGGGCAGGGTCGACGTCGCCGTGAGGAATAGTGGACGGTCGTCGGCTCCTTGTACTCCTTCACTCCGAAGCTTCGGGTGGTGGTCCTCGCCCCGCGGGGTGACCGCGCAGGAGAACAAGAGGAAGAGCCAGGAACTGATGACACGATCGGGCCATCGTGTTCGAAGGCGGTTTCACGTGAAACGCCGCACTTTCGCGGTGGCCATGGGTGCGCGGAGCACAGGGGATCGCAGTGGGCAGCCGCCACCGCCGCCGCTCCCTAGGCCGCCCCCCTTGGGCGGTTCCGGCCCTACCGGGTCTCTGGTGTCAACGAGCGCACGACAGAGCCGGCCCGGTATTCACGACAGCTGCCTGCGGACGCAGGGCCAAACCCTCGACTCCATTACCGGCGGACGTTTCACGTGAAACGTCATCATTGGGGGATACCACAGGTAGGTCAGAGGAGATGCTGCACTCCCGACAGCGGGAATGAACAACTCAACGCTTCGGGGCCGACGTATCGTCGGGCTTCACGTGAGACTACCCACCGTTAAGCGACCCGCGCCAATCCCCTAGAGGACCGTTTAGTAGACAACCCCAAACGCTTGACAACCGCTCAGCCCACCGGAGACGCCAGCAGAACCCCGTGATTCACGACGTGACGCCCAGGACGACGAGACGCTGGCTAGTCGGGAGTACCGCCTCCAGCGGGTCAGTCAGTACCCGGACGCGTGTCCACGTTCGGCGATCTCCACGGCAGCTTCCCGGTAGGAGAGGGCCCCCGTCGACTGGGGATCGTAGGTCAGGACCGACTGCTGATAACTCGGCGCCTCGGAGATCCGGACATTGCGCGGGATCACTGCACTGAGTACCTCGTTGGGGAAGTGTTCACGGACTTCCGAGGCCACCTGCGTGGCCAGGTTCGTGCGACCGTCGTACATGGTCAGCAGGATCGTGGACACCCGCAGCGCACCGTTCAGGTGCTTCTGGATCATCTCGATGTTCTTGAGGAGCTGGGAGAGGCCCTCCAGGGCGTAGTACTCCGTCTGGATCGGGATGAGGACCTCGCCGGCCGCCACGAACGCGTTGACCGTGAGCAGCCCCAGGCTTGGGGGGCAGTCGATGAAGACGAAGTCCAGGCGCGGCAACCCCTCCCTCTCGCGATACCCGAAGTACTGCGTCAGCGCCCGGGACAGGCGCTGCTCCCGGGCCACGAGGGAGACCAGTTCGATCTCCGCGCCGGCGAGGTCGATCGTCGCGGGCGCGACGATCAGGCCGTCGACATCGGGGCACGGCTGAACGACGTCTGCCAGGGGCAGCTCGTCGATCAGCACGTCGTAAACACTGTCAACATCGGAGGTGTGCGGAATGGCCAGGGCGGTGGAGGCATTTCCCTGTGGATCGATGTCCACGACCAGCACGTGCATCCCGGCGCGCGCCATCGCGGCGGCCAGGTTCACGCTGGTCGTGGTCTTCCCGACCCCGCCCTTCTGGTTGGACACCGTGATGATGCGCGTCTCACGCGGCTTGGGGAGCTTCCGGGAACGCAGCTTGGCCCGTCGGCGGCTCTCCTGAGCTGCCTCCTGGGTCAACGGGGTCAAGCCCTCATGACCTCCGTCGGAGATCACGGACGGCTCTGTTCCACGTGCAACACCTGACTCATCGGTCAAGAAAACAACCTCCCGAGGTTGATAAGACAGCGACCTCGATCCTCCAACGGATCGATCGGCGTATCCAGCCTACTGCTCAGCGGCCCCGCCCGACGGCGACCCGTACGACCGTGGTCGGTTCGGCAAGCAGGTCCCCACCCACGGTCTCGATCACCGGGGTGGAACACTTGTGCTTCTTCAGCACCTTGGCGGCCGTCCGGACCTCGTCGGCGGCGCTGCGCCCCTTGATCGCCAACAGTTCCCCGCTGCCCTGGAGCAGGGGCACGGTCATCGGCACGAGGGTCTTCAGGGCGGAGACGGCGCGAGCCGTGACCACGTCCACGACGACGTTGCCCACCACCTGTTCAGAACGTGCCCGGACCACGTCAACGTTCTCGAGACCGAGGTCATCCACCACCATGTCGAGCCAGGCGACCCGACGCTCCAAGGGTTCGATCAGGATGAACTGGCAGTCCGGACGGGCCAGCGCCAGGGCGAGACCGGGCAGGCCGGCACCGGAGCCGACATCGGCCACCAGCGCCCCCTCCGGCAGCAGGTCGCCGACGACGGCACAGTTCAGCACGTGCCGTTCCCACAGGCGGGGGACCTCACGCGGGCCCAGCAGGCCCCACTCGATCCCGGTCGACGCCAAGTGCTCCACGTAGCGCCGGGCCAGGTCGAGACGGTCTCCGAAGAGCTCCTCGGCCGCCTCCAGCAGGGCACCGGACAGCGCCGGGGGCTCCTGGACGCCTTCCTCGATCGGATCAGTCACCGGCAGAGACCACCACGTGCCGGCGGGGTCCTTCGCCCTCGGACTCGCTCACCATGCCGGCGTCGGCGATGACGTCGTGGACGACCTTGCGCTCGTAGGCACCCATGGGCTTGAGATGAACCGGTTCACCGGTCTGGCGGACCCGCTCCACGGCGTCCTGTGCCTCGGCCTCGAGCTCGGTGGCCCGGCGGGCCCGGTAACCGGCGATGTCCAGGACCAGACGGGACCGGTTGCCGGTCGCGGAGAGCACGGCAAGACGGACGAGCTCCTGCAGGGCCTCCAGGCCCTTCCCGTCCCGGCCCACGAGGTCGCGGAGGCGGTCATCGCCGTCCTCGGCGATCACGGACAGGTAGGTGCGGCCATTGCGGACCTCGATGTCGATGTCCCCGTCGATGTCGGAGATGTCCAGGAGTTCCTCGACGTAGTCGGCGGCGATGTCACCCTCCTCCTCGAGGCGTTTCGCCGTCCTGGATGCGGAGGCCTCCGGCCCGTCCGAGTCGTCCGGGTCGTCCGCACCGGAGCCCTCGGAGCCCTCGACGGAGTCAGCCGCGGGCTCGTCGACCGTGGTGTCCGCAGGCTGGCCGACGGTGTCGACCACGGCACGGTCGACCGACTCGCCGGCGACCTCCACGGAGTCCGTGGTCTCCGGGACGTCCCCGTGGGGCGATGCTGACACGTCGGTCATCACTTTCTCCTCTTCTTGGTCTGCCGCTTGGGCTGCTGGCGCTGGCCGGCCTGCTGCACCCGGGCAGCCTCCGCCTCGGCCTTCGCCGCTGCCTCCTGGGCGGCCTTGCCCACGGGCGGCAGTCCCTTGGCCGCGCGTCGCTCATTGAGCTCGCGCTCGGCCAGCGAACCGGGGGTCGGGTTGTTGCGGATGATCCACATCTGCTGCCCCACGGCCCAGAAGTTGGTGGCCGTCCAGTAGATCAGCACGCCGATGGGGAAGTTGATGCCACCGATGCCGAACACCAGCGGGAGGATGTAGAGCATGAACTTCTGCGACTGGGCGAACGGCCCGGTCATCGCCGCCTCGGACATGTTCTTGCTCATCAGCATCTTCTGCATGTAGAACTGCGAGGCCGTCATGAGAATGATCATGACGAGCGAGACGATGATGACGGCCACGTTCAGGTTCTCACCCAGCGAGCCCAGGAACGTGGACTGCATGGGCGCGCCGAGGAAGATGGCATCGCCGAAGGACCGGATCTGGTCCGCGCTCAGGGCGGCCTCGCCCTCGCCCCGTTCGGCAGCCGCCCCGGCCCCGGAGAGGATCTGGAACAGCGCGAAGAAGAACGGCATCTGCACGAGCATCGGCAGGCACGCCGCGAACGGACTGGTGCCGTGCTCCTTGAACAGGGCCTGCTGCTCCATCGCCATGGCCTGACGGGAGAGCTGATCGGTCTTGCCCTTGTACTTGGCCTGCAGCTTCTGGATCTCGGGCTGCATGGCCTGCATGGCACGCTGCGACTTGATCTGCTTGACGAACAGCGGGATCAGCAGGGTGCGGACGAGGATCACCAGCAGGATGATCGACAGCGTCCAGGTGAGACCGCTGTTGGGGTCCATGCCGAGCCAGTCCAGGACGGTGTGGAACGCACCGAGGATCCAGGACATCACCCACTTGAAGGGCCAGAGAATGATTGCGAAGAAGTCCATGGTCTCCTACTGCTCCTCCGGCGGATCCGGCGGAATGACGGGATGGTTCAGGTCAATGATCTTGGGTCTGCGTCCCGGTGGCCAAATCCTGCGACCGGGCGGGACGGCGTCGACCCCGCCGCTGGACCACGGGTGGCACCGGGCCAGCCGGCGGGCCGAGAGCCACGCGCCGCGCGTCGCTCCGTGGACGTGCACCGCCTCCAGCGCATAGGCCGAGCAGGACGGGAAGTAGCGGCACACCTGGCCGTAGGTCGGCGAGATCACCGCGCGGTAGGCCATCAGCAGCCAGCCGAGCAGCATCGACGGCAGGGCGCGCAGCGGTCCCCAGACGGTGGATCCCGGCAGGGTCGTGAAGGGGGACTGGTCGGTCACGGCGAGGTCACCGCGGTCCGGCGTCGGCCCTCGGCCTTGCGCAGTGCGGAGGACAGGGCGGAGTCCAGGTCCTTCTTCAGGCTGTCCCAGTCCGCCTCGCCCGACGGCGGCAGGGCGCGCACGACGATCGTGGCGCCCGGGTGCCCCCTGAGGGGGCCGTTGAACTGCTCCGCGACCGCGGCCCGGAGCCGGCGCTTGACCCGGTTGCGGGTCACCGCGTTCCCGACCGCCTTGGAGACGACGAAACCGGCCCTGAGGGGGCCGGCGTCGGGATCCTGGGGGTAGGCGGACACGACAACGTTCCGACGCCCTGCCCGGGCGCCGGAACGCAGTGTCTGGGAGAAGTCCGCGGGGGTGCGTACCCGTCTGTCGCGGGGCAGCACGCCGTCGTGTCCGCTCTACTGGCCAGCCTCAGGCTGGGTCAGGCGGACAGTTCGGTGCGGCCCTTGGAACGGCGGGTCGCCAGGATGGCGCGGCCGGCGCGGGTGCGCATCCGGGCGCGGAAACCGTGCTTCTTGGCACGGCGGCGGTTATTCGGCTGAAAAGTCCGCTTGCTCACTTTGAATTCTCCACAACGTGTGTATGCGCCCGGACCCGTTGTACCTGGGGGAAGAACCGGTAGACGCTCTGACTAGGACTTCCCCGTACGGGACTCCGGACCGTATGGGCTGGGCCCGGACCGGTGTCCGCCGGCTGTCGGCGCTCCGCGACCGGACCAGGAACACCTGGACGGTTCTGCGCATGCGCAATCAGCCCCACGGGGACCAACCAAGTTTACGGAGGCCCACGAGCCAAGGTCAAATTGCCCTCGGGTCCGCCGGGGCCCACGCACCCTTCCTGCGCCGTTCCTGCGCCGTCCCCTCCGGTGCCCCTCGGCTCTCCCCTCGATGTCCCCGGGGCCCTCACGGAGCAGCACGCGCCACCGGCAGTCGACACTCCCGGGCCCGTTGCAGT
Source organism: uncultured Citricoccus sp. (assembly GCF_937871995.1). Taxonomy (NCBI): domain Bacteria; kingdom Bacillati; phylum Actinomycetota; class Actinomycetes; order Micrococcales; family Micrococcaceae; genus Citricoccus; species uncultured Citricoccus sp. The sequence goes on from NZ_CALMQR010000068.1 coordinate 10,748, forward strand.
GGGTCCACATCCCCTGCCGCGTCATTCCGGGAGGGGAGCCGCGTTCATCCACAGGGTTATCCACCCCCTGTGAATAACCCTGTGGATTACCGGTAGACTCGAGGCCTACCCCGTCAGGAAGGACCCCCACACCCCATGGTCGCAGATGAGGCTGTCAGCAGCTCGTGGCGCAAGGTGGTCCGTACCCTGGAGGAGGACGACAGGGTCTCTCCCCGGCAGCGCGGGCACATCGGACTGGCCCAGGCACAGGGGCTGATCGGCAATACGCTGCTGCTGGCCGTGCCGAACGAGCTCACCCGCGAGGTGCTGCAGACCCAGCTGAAGGACTCCCTCGCGGCCGCGCTGCAGGACGTGTTCCGCACCGAGATCCTCTGCGCGTACTCGATCGATTCCACGCTCACCGCCCCCCTGGAGTCCGAGCCCCCGAGGCCGGCCCAGGCCGCACCGGTCCCGGAGATCCCCCTGGCCCGCTCGGCGGGTTCACCGGTGCGGTCGATGCCGCCGGCGCCCGCCCCGGCGCCGCCGTCGACCTCCGACGAGACGAGCCGGCTGAATCCGCGGTACCACTTCGAGACCTTCGTGATCGGTTCCTCGAACCGGTTCGCGCACGCCGCGGCCAACGCCGTCGCCGAGGCCCCGGCCAAGGCGTACAACCCGTTGTTCATCTACGGTGAGTCCGGCCTGGGCAAGACGCACCTGCTCCATGCCATCGGGCACTATGCGCGGCACCTGTACCCGGGGCTGCGGGTGCGCTACGTGAACTCCGAGGAGTTCACCAACGACTTCATCAACTCCATCCGCCACGACGAGGGCGCCAGCTTCAAGCAGGTGTACCGCAACGTGGACATCCTGCTCATCGACGACATCCAGTTCCTGGCGGACAAGGAAGCCACCGTCGAGGAGTTCTTCCACACCTTCAACACGCTCTACAACAACAACAAGCAGGTCGTGATCACCTCCGACCTGCCCCCCAAGCAGCTCTCCGGCTTCGAGGACCGGCTGCGCTCCCGCTTCGAGTGGGGGCTGATCACGGACATCCAGCCGCCGGACCTCGAGACGCGCATCGCCATCCTGCGCAAGAAGGCCGAGGCTGAGGGACTGACCGCTCCGCCCGAGGTCCTCGAGTACATCGCGTCCAACATCTCCACGAACATCCGTGAGCTGGAGGGGGCGCTGATCCGCGTCACCGCCTTCGCCTCGCTCAACAAGCAGCCCGTGGGCATCCAGCTGGCCGAGCAGGTGCTCAGGGACCTGATCACAGACGAGGATGCCCACGAGATCACGGCGCCGACGATCATCAACGAGACGGCGGCCTACTTCAACCTGACGATGGACGAGCTGGTCTCGAAGTCCAGGACCCGGACCCTGGTCACGGCCCGGCAGATCGCGATGTACCTGCTGCGCGAGCTCACCGAGATGTCCCTGCCCAAGATCGGCCAGGAGCTGGGCGGTCGTGACCACACCACCGTCATCCACGCGGATCGCAAGATCCGCGAACTCATGGCGGAACGGCGGACCATCTACAACCAGGTCACCGAACTGACGAACCGGATCAAGCAGCAGCAGCGCTCACGCTGATCGAGCTTTACCGCCATCGGCCATCGCTGACCGCGGTAAAGCGATCGACCTTCACCCTTAACTACAAGGTCGTTCCACAGGACGATCCGGGCCGATGGCGGCTTTACACCGTGCTTGTCCACAGTTATCCACAACTTTCCACAGGCGCAGGCCCGGTATTTCGTAGACCAACCCACAGCTGTGGATAAACCTGTGGATGCTTAAGTGGAGCACCGGGGTCAGCTTCTGGATAACCGGGGGGTCCCCTGTGAATTCACCGATTTCGCCGCCGAAGTTGTGCACAATGGGCTCACAGGACGGCCGAAGAGGATCCACCGGGACATCCACAGGCCCTTCCCCGGCCCGGGGCCCTCCAGAAGGGTTATCCACAGTTTCCACAGCACTTATTAACACTACTAATCCCTGTTAATAGAAAAATCCCAAGAACATTAACGCTGCGCCTCCGCCCCGACCGGACCGCCGCCCTCGTCCACCCGGTCACGGCCCCCTGAATCACATCACCGGCGATTTTTGTGTCATTCGCGGCACCGGCGAGTCACGGTAAGCTGACACGGCACCCGGTCATCGGTGTGTACGAGGGGGCTCCAGGCGGGTGGACGTCCCGGTGGAGCCGAACGACAAGACCTGCCGTCTGCGAGAAAGGCGGATACTTCTGTGAAGTTCACCGTTGAGCGGGACATCCTGACGGACGCCGTGTCCTGGACCGCCCGATCCCTGTCGCCCCGCCCCCCGGTGCCGGTCCTGTCAGGACTGCTCATCACCGCCGAGGACGGTCTTGTCTCCATCGCCAGCTTCGACTACGAGACCTCGGCGCAGCTGGAGATCGAGGCGGACATCGAGACCCCCGGCAAGATCCTCGTCTCCGGGCGCCTGCTCAATGACATCGTCCGATCGCTTCCGGCCGCGCCCGTCACCGTCGAGACCGAGGGCTCCAAGGTCATCGTGACGTGCAGGAACTCGCGGTTCGACCTGGCCACCATGCCCGTCGAGGAGTACCCCGCCCTCCCCGAGCTCCCCGAGTCGGCGGGCACGGTGGACGGCACCGCCTTCGCCCACGCCGTCGCGCAGGTCACCGTCGCCGCCTCGAGGGACGACACCCTGCCCATCCTCACCGCCGTGAAGCTCGAGATCGAGGGCGACCGGATCACGTTCCTGGCCACGGACCGTTACCGCCTGGCGCTCAAGGAACTCACCTGGTCCCCGGCCGACCCCTCGATCTCCACCTCGTTGCTGGTGAAGTCCCGGACACTGACCGAGGTCGCCAAGTCCCTGGCCGGTGGCGGAGACCTGGAGCTCCGCCTGCCGAAGGAGTCCTCCACCTCGGACCTCGTCGGCTTCTCCTCCGGCGGCCGCCGCACCACGAGCGTGCTGGTAGACGGGGAGTACCCCAAGATCCGGGCCCTGTTCCCGGAATCGAGCCCGATCCACGCCGTGGTGGCGACCGGCCCACTGGTCGAGGCCGTGAACCGCGTGAAGCTCGTCGCCGAGCGGAACACCGCCGTGCGGATGGTGTTCACCGACGGCCAGGTGGCCCTGGACGCCGGTACCGGCAACGACGCCTCCGCCAACGAGTCGCTGGACGCGGCCCTCGAGGGCGATGAGATCACCGTCGCCTTCAACCCCTCCTACCTGGGCGAGGGACTGAACGTCATCGACGCCCCCTACGTGCGGTTCTCCTTCACCACCGCTCCGAAACCGGCCCTGATGACGGCCCAGCAGGAGCCGGATGCACCGGAACAGGACGACTACCGGTACCTGGTCATGCCGGTTCGCCTGACCCACTGACGAAAAGCAGGCCGCAAGCTTCGTGCATCTGTCCCACCTCTCCCTCACCGACTACCGGTCATACCACCGGGCCGAGCTCGACCTGGCGCCGGGTCCCAACGTCCTCGTCGGGTCGAACGGAGTGGGCAAGACCAACGTCGTCGAGGCCATCGGGTACCTGGCCACCCAGGAATCGCACCGGGTCTCCCACGACGCCCCCCTGGTCCGCTTCGGTGCCACCCAGGCCATCATCCGCGGCCGGGTCCACCGCGGTGACCGGGCGGTCGCCGTCGAGATCGAGATCAACCCGGGCAGGTCGAACCGGGCGGCCATCAACCGTGGGGCGCCGCAGCGGGCGCGGGAGGCACTGGGACTGCTGCGCTCCGTCCTCTTCGCCCCGGAGGACCTGTCCCTGGTCAACGGTGATCCCACGGTGCGCCGGCGGTTCCTCGACGACCTGGTGGTCCAGCTCCGTCCCGCCCTCGGAGACGCCCGCAGTGACTACGACCGGGTCCTGCGCCAGCGCAACGCCCTGCTGAAGAACGCCAAGGTCTCCCGGACCTGGTCCGAGGAGCACGACCACACCCTGGCCGTCTGGGACGAGCACCTCTCCCGTGCCGGCGCCCGGGTGCTCAACGGCCGGCTCCATGTCCTGCAGATGCTCGCCGTGCCGTTGACCGAGTCCTACGCGGCTCTCGCGCAGGGGCGGAAGGCGGCGGGGTTCACCTACGAGTCGACGGTCCCGCTGGCCGGTGGCCAGCACGGGACCGTTCCCGGTGAGCAGGAGCTCTACGAGGCACTGCTGACCGAACTCGAGTCCCACCGGAAGCAGGAGCGGGACCGCGGGGTCACCCTCGTCGGCCCCCATCGGGACGACCTCGCCCTGACCCTGGGACCGGCTCCGGCCAAGGGCTTCGCCTCCCACGGGGAGACCTGGTCGATGGCCCTGGGCCTGAAACTGGCCAGCTACCGGGTGCTGATCGCGGACGACCCGGACCCCGACGCCCGGCCCGTGCTCATCCTGGACGACGTCTTCGCCGAGCTCGACGAGGGACGCCGGGCCCGGCTGGCCGCCCTGACCGCCGATGCAGAGCAGCTGCTCGTGACGGCGGCGGTGGCCGGGGACATCCCCGATGAGCTGGCCGGACCACGGATCGGCGTGAGCCTGGGCGAGGAGGGCAGCATGCTGGATGCGGAGGCGACGCCGTGAGCGATCCGGTGGGCCCGCCCGCGGAGCGGGGGGCCAGGCCGGCACGCGGGGCATCCGGGGCAACCGGCGAGGATCCTCCCGCACCACCGGTCGAGGAACCGGACGCCGCCCTGGTCGCCCTCAACCGGGTGCGCCAGGCCGCTGCCGCCCGGGGTGAGATCCGCCGTCGTACCCCCGGCACCGGCAGGACGGGGGCCGCTGCCGCACCGGGAGCCGGCGGTCCGGGTGGCGCAGGCCAGGGGGGCCGACGCCGGGCCCCGGCCCCGGACGCCCGGGACCCGCGCATGCTAGGGGACGTGTTCGGCCGGCTGGTGACGGACCGGGGATGGACGTCACCCGTCGCCGTCGGGTCCGTGCTGTCCCGCTGGGACGAGCTCGTGGGGGCGGACATCGCGCTGCACTGCCGGCCGGAGAGCTTCGAGAACGAGGTCGTGGCCGTCCGTTGCGACTCCACGGCCTGGGCCACCCAGCTCAAACTCCTCACCCCGGCACTGCTGCAACGTTTCGAGCAGGCGCTGGGCCCGGGGATCGTGACCAGTCTCAAGGTCTCCGGCCCGGCCGCACCGTCCTGGCGCAAGGGCCCCCGGGTGGTGCGGGGGCGGGGTCCGAGGGACACCTACGGGTAGAACCCGTGGACGGCGATCTGACGCTCTCATCACCCGGACGGCGGACCGGGACCGGGAGACGGGATTCCGGGGGGACCGGAAGGCCGGTTCCGCGCGTCTGGGGGCATGTTCTGCCTCCGGCGCACCCACGGATGGCCCCGGTGAGGGGCCTTCTGCAGTAGGATATGAAGGACGTCCTGTCGATTCCGGTCCACCCGGACCCGGGCCCAGCCCGGGCCAGCACGCGGAGACGTCCAGATCAGTCCCCGAACCGAGGAGCCGTAGACGCCCGTGGCCGAAGAGAACAACGGCACTGACCAGAGCGGCACCCCGCAGGATCCCGCCGCGACCGGACCGGACGCGCAGGCACAGGCGCCGGACGCCACCGCTTCGGACCCGCAGGCCATGTCCTCGGAGATCACACAGGCCACCCGGAAGGTGGAGCACGAGTACGGCGCCGGGGACATCACGGTCCTCGAGGGACTCGAGGCCGTCCGCAAGCGCCCCGGCATGTACATCGGTTCGACCGGCCCCCGGGGCCTGCACCACCTGGTCTACGAGGTCGTGGACAACTCGGTGGACGAGGCCCTGGCCGGGTACTGCGACACCATCCACGTCACCCTGCAGGCCGACGGCGGCGTCCGGGTCCAGGACAACGGGCGCGGTATCCCGGTGGACCTGCACCCCACCGAGGGCAAGCCCACCGTCGAGGTGGTCATGACCATCCTGCACGCCGGCGGCAAGTTCGGCGGTGGCGGTTACGCCGTCTCCGGCGGCCTGCACGGCGTGGGCATCTCCGTGGTGAACGCGCTGTCCGCGCGCGTGGACACCGAGATCCGGCGCCAGGGCCACGTCTGGCGGATGAGTTTCGCGAACGGTGGCGTGCCCCAGGGCGAGCTCGTCAAGGGTGAGGAGACCGAGACCACCGGAACCACCCAGGTGTTCTACCCGGACCCGGAGATCTTCGAGTCCGTGGTCTTCGACTTCGAGACGCTGCGCGCCCGGTTCCAGCAGATGGCCTTCCTCAACAAGGGCCTGCGCATCACGCTGACGGACGAGCGCCTGATCGAGACCAATGAGGTCCAGCAGGACGAGATCGCCGGGGACACGGACGGCGACGGCGCCCCGGACACCACCGCGGACGCGGAGCCGGCACAGGCGGCGGCCACGATCGGCCACGACCTGGAGACGCCGAGGAAGCGCACCGTCGACTACAAGTACGACCACGGCCTGCTGGACTACGTCGGGCACCTCAACGCCAACAAGAAGGTCGAGATGGTGCACGAGGACATCATCGCCTTCGAGACCGAGGACACCGAGCGCAAGATGGCCGCGGAGGTGGCCATGCAGTGGACCACCGCCTACTCCGAGTCGGTGCACACCTACGCGAACACCATCAACACCCACGAGGGCGGCACCCACGAGGAGGGCTTCCGCGCCGCCCTGACCTCGCTGGTGAACCGGTACGCCCGGGACAAGGAACTGCTCAAGGCCAAGGACGAGAACCTCTCCGGTGATGACGTCCGCGAGGGCCTGACCGCGGTGCTGTCCATCAAGCTCTCCGAACCCCAGTTCGAGGGACAGACCAAGACGAAGCTGGGCAACTCCGAGGCCAAGGGCTTCATCCAGAAGATCGTCTCCGACCAGCTCGGGGACTGGCTCGAGCGCAACCCCGGCCCGGCCCGAGACATCATCCGCAAGGCCCAGCTGGCCTCGCAGGCGAGGATGGCCGCCCGCAAGGCGCGGGACAACGCCCGGCGCAAGTCGCCGCTGGAGTCCTTCGGCATGCCGGGCAAGCTGGCCGACTGCTCGTCCAAGAACCCGGTCGAGTGCGAGGTCTACATCGTGGAGGGCGACTCGGCCGGCGGCTCGGCGAAACAGGGCCGCAACCCCACCACCCAGGCCATCCTGCCGTTGCGCGGCAAGATCCTCAACGTGGAACGGGCCCGCCTGGACCGCGCGCTGTCCAACGCCGAGATCCAGTCCATGATCACCGCGTTCGGCACCGGGATCGGTGAGGAATTCGACATCACCAAGCTGCGGTACCACAAGATCGTGCTCATGGCCGATGCGGACGTGGACGGCCAGCACATCACCACGCTGCTGCTGACGGTGCTGTTCCGCTACATGCGGCCGCTGATCGAGAACGGATTCGTGTTCCTGGCCCAGCCGCCGCTGTACCGGATCAAGTGGTCCAACGCCCCGCACGACTACGTCTTCTCGGACGAGGAGCGCGACCAGGCGGTCGCCGCCGGACTGGCCCGGGGCTGGCGGTACCCCAAGGACAACGGCATCCAGCGCTACAAGGGCCTGGGCGAGATGGACTACCAGGAGCTGTGGGACACCACCATGGACCCGGAGCACCGTACCCTGCTGCAGGTCACGATGGACGATGCCGCCGCGGCGGACGAGATCTTCTCCATGCTGATGGGCGAGGACGTGGAGTCCCGCCGGTCCTTCATCCAGCAGAACGCCAAGGACGTCCGCTTCCTGGACATCTGAGTCCTGACCGACCCCTGACCCGGCGCCCGCGGGCGTGTCCGGTGAGCCGCCCAGCCCGGCCCCGGACCGCCCCGGCCCCCACTGACGAGACCCGAGGACACCGCGCGTGACTGACGAGCAGAACCCCGAGAACCCCGAGAACACCACTCCCGACGCCGGCGCACCGGCGGGCGGGGACGTCCCGGTGATCGCCCCGAACCTGGACGGCATCGACAAGGTCGAACAGGTCGACCTGCAGACCGAGATGAAGCGGTCCTACCTCGACTACGCGATGGCCGTCATCGTCGGCCGCGCCCTGCCGGACGTGCGGGACGGCCTCAAGCCGGTGCACCGCCGCGTGCTCTACGGGATGTACGACGGCGGCTACCGCCCGGACCGCTCGTTCAACAAGTCGGCTCGCGTGGTCGGCGAGGTGATGGGCAACTATCACCCGCACGGTGACTCGGCGATCTACGACGCCCTCGTCCGCCTCATCCAGGACTGGGTGATGCGCTACCCGCTGGCCCTGGGCCAGGGCAACTTCGGTTCTCCCGGCAACGACGGCGCCGCCGCCCAGCGGTACACCGAGACCAAGATGGCGCCGCTGGCCCTGGAGATGGTCCGGGACATCCAGGAAGACACCGTCGACTTCCAGGACAACTACGACGGCAAGCAGCAGGAGCCCACGGTCATGCCGGCCCGGTTCCCGAACCTGCTGGTCAACGGCTCCTCCGGCATCGCCGTGGGCATGGCCACCAACATCCCGCCGCACAACATGCGCGAGGTCATCGACGGTGTCCAGTGGTACCTGGAGAACCCCGAGGCCTCGCGGGAGGAACTGCTGGCCGCGCTGATGGAGCGCATCAAGGGCCCGGACTTCCCGTCCGGGGCCCAGATCCTCGGCCGCAAGGGCATCGAGGAGGCGTACCGCACCGGCCGGGGCTCCATCGCCATGCGGGCGGTCGTCAACGTCGAGGAGATCCAGGGACGCACCTGCCTGGTCGTCACCGAGCTGCCGTACATGGCCAACCCGGACAACCTCGCCGCGAAGATCGCCGAGATGGTCCGCGACGGCAAGCTGACCGGGATCGCCGACATGCGCGACGAGACGTCCGGGCGCACCGGCCAGCGACTGGTCATCGTGCTCAAGCGGGACGCCGTGGCCAAGGTGGTGCTGAACAACCTCTACAAGCACACCCAGTTGCAGGAGAACTTCTCCGCCAACATGCTCGCCCTCGTGGACGGGGTGCCGCGCACGCTGTCCCTGGACGGTTTCGTGCACCACTGGGTGATGCACCAGATCGAGGTCATCGTCCGGCGCACCCGCTTCCGCAAGCGCAAGGCCGAGGAACGCGCTCACATCCTGCTGGGCCTGCTCAAGGCCCTGGACATGCTGGACGAGGTGATCGCGACCATCCGGCGCTCGGCGAGTGCCGACGTCGCCCGCGAGGCCCTGAAGGCCCTGCTGGAGGTCGACGACCTCCAGGCCAAGGCCATCCTGGACATGCAGCTGCGCTCCCTGGCCGCCCTGGAACGGCAGAAGCTCCAGGACGACTACGACGAGCTGCAGGCCCGGATCGCCGAGTACAACGAGATCCTGGCCTCCCCGGCCCGCCAACGCGAGGTGGTCTCCACCGAGCTCGCCGAGATCGGCGAGAAGTTCGGGGACGACCGCCGCACCGAGATCCTCTACGGCTACGACGGCGACATGTCGATCGAGGACCTGATCCCCGAGGAGGAGATGGTCGTGACCATCACCCGGGGCGGGTACATCAAGCGCACCAAGATGGACAACTACCGTGCGCAGAACCGCGGTGGCAAGGGGGTGCGGGGCGCCTCGCTGCGTGAGGACGACGTGGTGGAGCACTTCTTCACCGTGTCCACGCACCACTGGATCCTGTTCTTCACCAACCTCGGCCGCGTGTACCGGATCAAGACCTACGAGCTGCTCGAGGCCGGCCGGGACGCCAAGGGCCAGCACGTGGCCAACCTGATGGCTTTCCAGCCCGAGGAACGCATCGCCCAGGTGATGCCGCTGACCGACTACGGACGGGCGCCGTACCTGGTGCTGTCCACGCGGGACGGCCTGGTGAAGAAGACGCTGCTGGCGGACTACGACACCAACCGTGCCGCCGGCGTGATCGCCATCAGGCTGCGGGAGGGCGACGAGGTCGTCTCCGCGAAGCTGGTCTCGGAGGAGGACGACCTGATCCTCATCTCCCGCAACGGCCAGTCCCTCCGGTTCAACGCCACGAACGAGGCCCTGCGGCCGATGGGCCGGGCGACCTCCGGCGTCACCGGCATGAAGTTCCGCCAGGGCGACGAGCTGCTCACGGCCGACGTGGTCCGGGAGGACTCCTTCGTGTTCACCGTGACGGAGGGGGGTTACGCCAAGCGCACCGCCGTGGAGGAGTACCGGGTGCAGAACCGCGGCGGGCTGGGCATCAAGGTCGGCAAGATCGTGGAGGACCGCGGCGTCCTCACCGGTGCCCTCGTGGTCGAGGAACAGGACGAGGTGCTGGTGGTGATGGAATCCGGCAAGGTCGTCCGCTCCGCCGTGGCCGGGGTGCCCGCCAAGGGGCGTGACACCATGGGCGTGATCTTCGCCAAGCCGGACAAGAACGACCGGATCATCGCCGTGACCCTCAACAATGAGAAGTACCTCAGTGGCGTGGAGGACGGTGAGGCCCCGGAGGCCGGGTCCGAGGGTGAAGTACCCTTGGACTCTGAGACGGCGCCCCCAGCCACCGAGCAGGGCGTCGACGCGACCATGACAGCCACCGAATCCGCAGCGGGTGAATCGAGCCCGGGCGCGGAGACTGACGGAGGACAGTAGTGAGCACATCCGGAACGCCACGGGCAGCGGGCCAGCGCCCGACCGGCAGCAAGCCGGCGCAGGGCACCGGCCGGGGGACGCAACAGCGGACCCCCGCCCAGCCGGCCCAGAAGCCGGCCCAGCGTCCGCAGAACGCGCGCCCGGCGTCACAGGCGCAGGGCCGCCCGGCCCAGCGACCGGCACAGCCGGGCCTGGTGCGGCCGGCGCCCAAGGCCAAGGTCCGGAAGGCCCGTCTGCTCGTCTCCAAGATCGACCCCTGGTCGGTGCTGAAGATGGCGTTCCTGCTCTCCGTGGCCCTGGGCATCGTCACCGTGGTCGGTGCCGTGGTGCTGTGGACCGTCATGGACCTCACGGGCATCTTCGACCAGGTCAACGACCTGCTGGCCCAGGTCCTGGGTTCCGAGGGCGGCAACTTCACCGTCCAGCAGCTGGTCTCCCTGGGCCAGGTCGCCTCCTTCGCGACCATCATCGCCGTGGTCAACGTGGTGCTGCTGACGGCGTTGAGCATGCTCGGTGCCGTGTTGTACAACATCTCGTCCACCCTGGTCGGCGGCATCGGCGTGACCCTCACCGACGACTGAGTCGTCACCGGGTGCCACGATCGTGCGGCATCGGCGCCGATTTTGACCGGCGGCGAGGCTGGGGTATTGTGGATTCTCGTTCCGGGGACAGTTTTTCCCGGGCACGAGGGCGTATAGCTCAGGCGGTTAGAGCGCTTCGCTGATAACGAAGAGGTCCCAAGTTCAAGTCTTGGTACGCCCACCCTCGCAGTTCCCGACCGGCATCACGCCGGGGAAGGCGGCATCATGAAGCCGGTAGCGCGTCTCGTCGCCGTCGCGGCCGGCGTGGCAGCCGTCCTCGGAGTCCGTGCCTGGCGCGAGAACGAGCGGGGCAAGGAAGTCTGGAGTTCCGCCACCGATTCGCTGGACACCCCGGCGGCCGGACGTGAGACCCAGCCCGGCAGCCACAACTGAACACCCCACGGGGGCATGGCGCAATTGGTAGCGCACCTGCTTTGCAAGCAGGGGGTTAGGGGTTCGAGTCCCCTTGCCTCCACCGTGTGATCTCTTCGCAGATCGATGAGGGGCCCGGATCCATGGACCATGGATCCGGGCCCCTCGTGTATCCAGGATCCCCTCGTTCCGGGCCGCGCGGCCCGGGGAGCGGGGAAGGGCCCGGGAATCCGTCCTGGACTCCCGGGCCCTTCCCCGTCCGTGCCCCGGTGGGCGCCGTCGGCTGACGGCGCCCACCGCTGGATCACTCGGCGGACTTCGGGGCGGGGACGCCGTCCACCTTCTCCTCGGCGGTGTCCACCACGGCGTTGCCGGCGGCCACGGCCGGGGCCGGAGCGGTGGCGTCGCCCTGGCCCGCCGCGGTGGCGGTCGTCGCCGTGGTGGTGGTGGCGGCCGGTGCGGACGGAGCCCGGGTGGTCAGGTCCGGGTCGGCTCCGGTGGCGCCCTGGTTCTGCAGCGGGGCCGGTGCCGGGGTCTTCCACGGATCATCGACCGGCTTGGTCAGCTGCCACACGGCCACGGCGGCGGCACCCGCGGCGACGACGATGCCGGCCACCAGCCAGCCCTTGTGGCCTGACTTGCCGTGCTTCTTCGCCTGCTTCTTGAACCGCTTCTCGGCGCTCTTGGCGTACTCCTCAGCGGCCTTGCGCAGCTTCCTGACGGCCTTCTTGTCCCCGGTCAGGTTGATCAGGGCGTTCTCCACGGCCGGGGAGACCTTGGCGTGGTGGGCCGCCTTCGAGGCGTGGCCCGCGACGTCGGCGAGTCGTCCGGACGCGGCCGGGACGTACTCGTCCTGCACCTTGTGCCGGGCCGTGTCCACGGCCGGGGTCACGAGACCGACCGCGCCGGCCAGGGCCGTGTTGGCCTGGTGCAGCCCCGCCTTCACCTGCGGTGTCAGCAGGTCGAGGGCGTCGTGGGCGCGGCCGGAGGCCTGCCGGGACGCGGCCTTGCCGCGGACCTTGCCCTCACCGAGGCCCTTCTCGGCCCAGGCCAGTGCAGCCTCCATCTTGGGCGCAGCCCAGTGCGCGGCCTGGTCCACTCCGGAGTTGATCCGGTCCTCTAGGGTCGGGGCAGTCGTCTTCTTGCTCATCTGAACCTCCATGACGTGCGCGGATGCACTCTGCTGTGCCGGCAGCAAACCGGTGCGCCGGGCCTGGGTACAGCCTACGGGGTCGGCGCCGCCGCGGCACGGCGGGGCCGGTGCCACCGCGTTTGGCCCTGCGCGAAGTCTGCCCGCCATGCCCGCGCGGTACCGGACCCGGACCGCCCGCAGGTGGAACAATGGCGACCATGACTGCTATTGCGACCCAGATCGCCACCATCAAGACCAACGCGGGCGACATCGTCGTCGAGCTCTACGGCAACCACGCGCCCAAGACCGTACGCAATTTCGTCGGCCTGGCCACCGGCGAGCAGGAGTGGACCCACCCCCAGACCGGTGAGAAGCAGGTGGGTACCCCGCTGTACAACGGCACCATCTTCCACCGCATCATCAAGGACTTCATGATCCAGGGCGGCGACCCGCTGGGCCGCGGCATCGGCGGTCCCGGCTACCAGTTCGACGACGAGATCAACCCGGACCTGGACTTCACCACCCCGTACAAGCTGGCCATGGCCAACGCCGGCATCCAGGGCGGCCGGGGCACCAACGGTTCGCAGTTCTTCATCACCTCCGTGCCCACCACGTGGCTGCAGGGCAAGCACACCATCTTCGGCGAGGTGAAGGACGAGGCCTCCCGCAAGGTGGTCGACCAGCTCAACGCCGTGCAGACCGGCCCCGGCGACAAGCCGGTCCAGGACGTGGTCATCGAGTCCATCGAGATCAAGGAAGCCTGAGGCCTCCACAGTGTCCCACCAGACCCCGGGCGGTCCGGAGGGCGTGGCACACCGGCAGCTGCCGGTGTGCCCACGTCATCCGGACCGCCCGTCCTTTATCCGCTGTCAGCGGTGCAGCCGGCCGGCCTGTCCGGAGTGCCAGCGGCCGGCCGCCGTCGGGATCCACTGCGCCGACTGCGTGGCCGGCCGGGGGCCGGCCCACACGACGGGCCCGCGGGGCCTGGGGGTGGGGGGACCGGGTGTCGCACCGCACGCCCCCGGGGCCGGGGGACGCCGGCCCGGCGACTCGGGCCCGGCACCGGACCGGTGGGCCACCGCCCGCCGGCCCCGTTGGCGGACCCCGGACCAGCCGTGGGTCACCTGGACCATGATCGGGATCTGCGCCGTGGTCTACGTCCTGCAGTTCCTCACCTCCGGCCAGCGGACGGGCGTCACCGAGCAGTTCTGGTACGCGGGCATGTTCACCTCGGCGGTCGCGATGGAACCGTGGCGGATGCTGACCGCGGCGTTCCTCCACTCTCCGGGGAACCCGCTGCACATCCTGCTGAACCTGTTCACGCTGTGGATGATGGGCCGGGTCCTGGAGCCCGTGCTGGGGTGGGCGCGGTTCCTGGCCCTGTACCTGGTCTCCGCCTTCGGGGGCTCCGTGGCCGTGCTGTGGCTCTCGGCCCCGAACGTGCCGGTGGTCGGGGCCTCAGGGGCCGTCTACGGGCTGTTCGCCGCACTGTTCATCGTCCTGCGCCGCACCGGGGGCAATGTCAGCTCGATCGTGGCGCTGATCGGCGTGAACCTGGCGATCTCGTTCATGGGCGCGAACATCTCCTGGCAGGGCCACATCGGTGGCCTCCTGGCGGGCGCCGCGTGTGCGGCGGTCTTCGCGTACGTGCCCGACGGCCGCCGGGGGCCGGCTCTCCGGCAGTGGCTCGTGCTCGCCGGCGTGGTGGTGGTCCTCGTGGTGCTGGCCGTCCTGGGAGCGCTCCGGCTGACCCCCGAGACGCTGTTGCAACTGCTCTGAGGCGGCCGGTATCCACAGAGTTATCCACCGATGTGGAATGAATGACAACGGTGTGATTCGCCCTCCGAGTTATCCACAGGCGTTTTCCACAGTGTGGATGAATGACACGGGTGTGGTTCCCGGTGTGGATAGCCTGGGGATGAGGGTTTACGCAGGTCAGGGTGGTTATTAACAGCCTCAGAGGCGGTGTGGACACGCTGTGGACAGCTTGGGGAAGAGAGCCCGGTTCTTCCACAATGGGGGGTGTGGGGACAGGATCGGGGAATGACCGTACCACTCCCGTCATCCACAGGCCTGCCGCTCGAGCAGCTCGCCCATCAACTCCGCTGGCACTGGGAGAATCATCTGCGGCCGAGACTGTCCGGGATGACCGACCGGGAATACCACTGGGAGCCGGCGGCGGGAGCCTGGGGCCTCAGGCCGGTGGGAACGCCGGCGCCGGACTATCCGGGTGCCGTGCAGGCCGGCGGCGGGGACTGGGTGGTCGACTTCGCGTTTCCGGAGCCCAGGCCCGCGCCCGTGACCACCATCGCCTGGCGGGTCTCCCACGTACTGGTGGGCGTGTTCGGCGTCCGGATGGCCGGCCATTTCGGCGGCCCCGGGATGGACTACTTCAGCTACGACTACCCGGGGACCGCGGCGGAGGCGCTGGCGCGCCTGGAGACCGCGGTGATCGACTGGTGTGCTGCCGTGGACGGGCTGGACGCGGCCGCGCTGTCGGCGCCCGCGGGGGCCTCCGAGGCACCCTTCGAGGATCACCCCATGCTGGGGCTGGTCCTGCACATCAATCGCGAGGCGATCCACCACGGCGCGGAGATGTGCCTGCTACGGGACCTTTATGCGGCCCGACACTGAGGAGGGGACACGGACGCGGCCCGGTCCGGCGGGACCGGCGTCGAGGCCGTGACGATGGGGAGGACGGTCAGCGCCAGCGGGTCGTCATGATGAAGCCGACCACGGCGATGCCGAAGCCGATGCCGATGTTCCAGCCCCCGGCCTGGGGAATCGGGGCGAGGCCCATGGTGAGGTAGTAGACCACGATCCACAGCAGCCCGATGATCATCAGACCGAACATGATCACCTTGTACCAGGTCGGCAGCGGCCCCGGCTCCAGCTCCGCCACTCGGCGGGCGGCACGGCGTTCGGCCTGTTCGGCCTTCGCCTGGCGCTTGACGGTCTTGCCGTGGGTGCGGGACTTGGACTCGGGCACGGGATTCCTGTTCGACGGGATCGGTCATGAGGACGGTCCGGGGGGACACGGCGTATTCTTCTGCAGACGACTGCAATCCCGGCCAGTCTATCGGCGGCGGCCGGCTCCCGTGCCGAGGACCCTGGCGGGAATCAGGCTGCAGTGGTCGAGCCACCCCGCGGCGCTCCTGCCCCCGTTCACCGATTCGACGATTGGCACCACCGAATGACCTCACCGTCCACCCGCACCGCCCGCATCCTGGTGGTCGACAACTACGACAGCTTCGTCTACACCCTCGTGGGGTACCTGCGTGAGCTCGGTGCCGACACCCTGGTGGTGCGCAACGATGCCGTCACCGCGGGCGAGGCCATGGAACTCGCCGCCGAGCGGGACGGGGTGCTGCTCTCCCCAGGCCCCGGCACCCCGGCAGAGGCCGGCATCAGCATCGAGATGGTGCGCTGGGCCGCAGACCGGTCCGTGCCCCTCTACGGCGTCTGCCTGGGCCACCAGGCGATCTGCGAGGCCTACGGGGCCACCGTGAGCCACGCGGCCGAACTGATGCACGGCAAGACCTCCCGGGTGCGCCACGGCGGCCACCGGATGTTCCAGGGGGTCGCGGACCCGTTCACGGCCACCCGGTACCACTCGCTCGCCGCCGTGCGCTCCACCATCCCGCCGGAACTGGAGATCACGGCGGAGACCGAGGGGGGCATCGTCATGGGCGTGGCCCACCGCAGCGCACCCCTGTGGGGCGTGCAGTTCCACCCGGAGTCCGTGCTGACCGAGGGCGGGTACCGCATGCTCGGCAACTGGCTGGAGTCGCTGGGCATGACCGGGGCGGCCGCGCGGGCCGACACGCTGTCTCCGCTGGTCGGCTGACCGGCCCGCGGCCGACGGGCCGGATCGTGCGTCAGCCGTCCCGGGTCCCGCGGCCGTTGCCGCCATCGTTCCCGCGCCCGTTGTCGCGCCCGTTCCCTCGGTCCTCGTCATCGTTCCCGCGGCCAGGGCCGCCCGAGTCGTCCTCCCCGCTCCCGGGCCGCGGGCCCGCCGCCTCGGGGGTCTCCGACGCGGAGGGGCTGGGCGACCCCGACTCCGGGTCCGAGTCCGAGTCCGAGGGTGAGGGTGACGGCGACTCGGACGGGGACTCCGAGGGTGACGCGGACGGCGTCGGGGACTCGCTCTCCGACGGCGTGGGAGACGGCGACGGGACAGGGGCCCGGGCCACCTCCACGCCCACCGGCGAGCCCTGGGCCACCTCGGTACCCTCAGCCCGTGCCTGGCGGATTACCGTTCCGGCCGGGTAGCTGGACGTCACCCGGGTCTCGACCTCCATGCTCAGGCCGAGGTCCTCGAGGGCCTGCTGTGCCTCGTCCTGGGTCAGGCCCACGACCTTGGGGACCTGCACCATGCCCGAGGAGATGAGCAACTCCACCGATGACCCGGCCCTGACGGTCGAGCCGAGTTCCGGTGAGGTCTCCACCAGCCGGTCCCGGGAGATCTCGGCAGAGGGGACGTACCGCACCGAGGAGATGGACAGTCCCAGCTCCTCGAGGGTGTCCCGGGCGGTCGCCTCCGACTGGCCGGCGAGGTCCTCGGGGATGCTCACCTGTTCCGGGCCGATGGAGATCAGCAGGGTGACCTCCTGGTTCTTCTGCACGGTCGCCCCAGCCTCCGGCTCGGTGCCCACGGCCAGGTCCCGGGGGACCTCGTCGTCGTGGACCTCCTCCAGGATCGGCCGCAGCTCGGCCGAGGTCAGCGTGTTCTGGGCCTCGATCTGGGTCATCCGGGCCACCTCGGGCACGCTCACCTGATTGGCCTCGACGTTGCGCCGGTTGAGCTCGTCCATGAGGAACCACCCTCCCGCGATCGCGGCCAGGGCCAGGACCACGACCAGTACCGGCACCCACACATGGCGCCGGCGCCGGCGCCGCGGCGGGCCACCGGCGGCGGACTCGTCCGCGAAGGCCAGCGGGTGGCCCGTCGTCTCGACCGGCGGGACGGGCGGGGTGACGGCGCTGGGAGCGGCGGCCACCACCGGCTCGCCGGCGGCGGGCGTCGTGGCCCCCACGGCGGCCATGGCCAGGGTGGGCTGTCCGTTCGCCGGTGTGGCGGCGGCGATGGCCTCGGTCACCCCGCCGGGGACCAGGTCGATGGCCTCCGTACGCTCCGGCTCCCCGGCCGTGGAACCCTGCCCGCCGACGAGGGCCGCGCCGGCTCCGGCGAGTCCGACGGCGCCCGCCCCGGTGCCCCCGGGGTTCGTCCGAGCCCGCTCCAGGGCGGCGCGGAACTCCTCGCCGGACTGGAAGCGGTCCTCCCGGTCCTTGGCCAGGGCCCGGGCGACCACGGCGTCGAGGGCGGGGGAGACCTGGGGATTGAGGGTGGACGGGGCCGGCGGTTCCTCGCGCACGTGCTGGTAGGCCACGGCCACCGGGGAATCGCCCACGAACGGGGGCCGTCCGGTCAGCAGCTCGAACAGCAGGCACCCGGCCGAGTACAGGTCGGAACGGGAGTCGACGGTCTCACCGCGGGCCTGCTCCGGTGACAGGTACTGGGCGGTGCCCACCACGGCCTGGGTCTGCGTCATGGTCGCGGCCGAGTCGGACAGTGCCCGGGCGATGCCGAAGTCCATGACCTTCACGGCGCCGGACGTCGTCACCATCACGTTGGCCGGCTTGATGTCCCGGTGGACGATCCCCGCCTCGTGGCTGAAGTCCAGGGCCGCCAGCACGGCGGAGGTCCACGCCACCGCCTGGTCCACCGTGATCTCCTCCTGGCGCAGCAGGTCGCGCAGGGTCCGTCCGTCCACGAACTCCATCACCATGAACGGGCAGGCGACCCCGTGGTGGGCGCCGTCCTCGTACTGCTCCTCGCCGGTGTCGAAGACCGAGACGATGTTCGGGTGGTTCAGCGCGGCCGACGACCTGGCCTCGCGGCGGAACCGGGACTGGAACTGCGGGTCACGGGCGAGGTCCGGACGCATCATCTTGACGGCGACCCTGCGCCCCAGGCGCAGGTCACGGCCCTGGAACACGTCCGCCATACCGCCCCGGCCGATGAGGTCACTGACCTCATACCGGCTGTCGAGGATCCGTTGGTGGGGCACTGTTCTTCGGTCCTGTTCCGTGAAGGGTGAGGGGATGACGGGGTCGTGGGCGGCTCGTCCGGTCGGGGTTCTCGTGCGACGTGGACGGCCGGGCCCGTCCTGTGCGTGGTCCGGTCCTAACCCAGGGGCTCGGTGTCCTGGGAGGGAGCCGGCGCGGCCCCCATGGCAGCCCCACCCGGAGCCTCCGTCGGGTCAGTGTCCGTCTCGGACGGGACCTGCGTCGGGGCGGACTGCGTCTGGGTCGCCTCCTCGGTCTGGGTCGGCGGTGCCGAGGTGGTGGCCGGCGGTGCGGTCGTGGTCGGCGCTGCCGAGGTGGTGGCCGGCGGTGCGGTCGTGGTCGGCGGTGCCGAGGTGGTGGCC
>NZ_CALMQR010000069.1:0-124413 GCF_937871995.1 uncultured Citricoccus sp.
CTCCTTGAAGTAGTTCTTGGCCAGCTTCCAGGCGGACTCCACCGCCTCGCCGCCACCGGTGGTGAAGAACACGCGGTTCAGGTCCCCGGGCGCGTAGGCGGCCAGCCGCTCCGCCAGGTCGATGGCCGGGGGATGGGCGTAGGACCACAGCGGCATGAACGCCAGCTCCCGGGCCTGCTTCGCCGCCGCCTCCGCCAGCTCCTCGCGACCGTGCCCCACCTGCGCCACGAACAGGCCGGCGAGGCCGTCGATGTAGCCCCTGCCGGCGTCGTCATAGATCATGTGGCCCTCGCCGCGCACGATCACCGGGACGTCGGCCCCGCGCTGGATCGGGCCGTGCGCGGTCATGTGCATCCACAGGTGGTCACGGGCCGCGTCCGTGCGCAGCGCGCCGGTGGGTGTGGTGCGTACCGAGTTGTCGGTCATCGGGTTCCCCAATCGTATTCCTGCTTCCGCAGGGAGAGGTAGGTGAGGGTCTGCGTCTGCGTAACCCCCTCGGTGGTCCGGATGGCGGTGATGACGTCCAGGAGGTGCAGGTCGTCCTCGCAGACCACCTCCACCAGCACGTCCCAGTCACCGGCGACCACCACGCAGTAGTCGACCTCCGGGATCTGCGCGAGGCGGTCGGCGGTCCCGGTCAGGTCGGCCCCGGTCTTGACGTGCACCATGGCCTGCCGGGGGAAGCCCAGCTGCATCGGGTTGGTCACGGCCACGACCTTCAGGACGTCGTCGTCGAGCAGTTTCGTCACGCGCTGCCGCACGGCGGCCTCGGAGAGCCCCACGGCGCGGGCGATCGCCGAGAATGAGCGCCGCCCGTCCTGCTGCAGCTGCTCGATGATGGCCTTGGAGCGGTCGTCCAGCGCTGCGGAATGGGCCTCGGACGGCTTCGCGGGGGCGAGGCTGCTCTGCGGCGTCACGGTGCCTCCTGGCGTCCATGGGGGGGGTGGGGTGTCGGGTACGGGCCGCACCCGGAAAACGGATCTCGTTGACTGGGGGTGGGCTTGCCTCATTGAATCCCACGCGGAGAGGGGGCGCAAGGGTCGGATTTCGTTTCCGAGAGGTAAATGCTCAACGAAAAACCTTGTCAGTGCAGGAGTGCTCTGTCACACTCTGGTCAACAGCCGCGGCAGTACACAACGCTCAGGTCCCGGCCCCCGGGGACCCGCCGTGGCCGCTCGCGTCGATCCGAGGAGCCAGCATGTCCCCCCGATCCCATCCGTCCCACCGTCTCAGCCTCCGGCCGGGTGCCACGCCCGGTCCCCGCGATCCTGACGTCGCCGCGCTGGTCCGGCTGGCGCGGTCGGCGTCGGCCGGCAGGATCAGCCGGCGGTCCCTGCTGACCGGTGCCGGCGGGCTCGGACTGGCCTCCGTGCTGGCCGCCTGCGGAACCGGTGGCGGGACGACGCCGGCCGGGGAGAGCGAGTCCTCCGGGCAGCTGACCCCCGCCGAGGACCGCTCGGCCGAGGACGGGACGCTGCGCTGGTCCAACTGGACGCTCTACCTGGACTATGACGACGCCGCGGGCGTCTATCCCACGCTGGAGCGGTTCCAGGCGGAATCCGGCCTGGAGGTGACCTACACCGAGGACATCGACTCCAACGACGGCTTCTTCGGAAAGTACCAGAACCAGCTGTCACGGGGGCAGGACATCGGCGCGGACCTGATCACGCTGACGGACTGGATGGCCGCGCGATTGATCCGCCTGGGCCAGGTGCAGGAACTGGACGCGGGGAACATCCCGAACCTGGCCAACCTGCTGCCCAACTACCGGGAGGTCGAATGGGACCCGGGTCGCGTGCACTCCGCGACCTGGCAGGGTGGGTTCACCGGACTGGCCTGGAACAAGGAGGAGGTCCCCGGGGGCCTGCGCGCGCTGGACGACCTGTGGGACCCGGCGCTGAAGGGGCGCGTGGTCGTGCTGGACGAGATGCTCGACACCATGGGCCTGCTGATGATGGCAGACGGGGTGGACATCACGGGGGACTGGGGTGACACCGAGTTCGACAACGCCCTGGAGGTCCTGCAGAGGCACATCGCCAGCGGCCAGATCCGCCAGGTCAAGGGCAACGCCTACAAGGAGGACCTGATCTCCGGTGACGCCCTGGCCGTGATCGGCTGGTCCGGGGACATCACCCAGCTGAACGTCGAGAACGGCGACCGCTGGGAGTTCGCCCTCCCGGAGGCCGGCGGGACCATGTGGGCGGACAACCTCATGGTCCCCATGGGGTCCTCGCACAAGGCCAACGCGGAGAGGCTCATCGACTTCTACTACGACCCCGCGGTGGCGGCCGAGGTCGCCGCGTACGTCAACTTCGTCTGCCCGGTGGAGGGGGCGCGGGAGGAGATGGAGAAGATCGATCCCCAGCTGGCCCAGGACCCGATGATCTTCCCGACGGACGAGTACCTGGCCAACGCCCAGATCATCCGGGCACTCACCCCCGAGGAGGAGACCCGGTACAACGAGTCCTTCCAGCGGGCGATCGGCAACTGAGCCCATGGGACAGCTGCCGGCGACGACATCGCCCGAGAGCATCCCGGGGACGGACCTGGCCGCACCCGGGCAGCAGCCCGCCGGGGACCGGCCGGCATCCGGGGGCGCCGAACTGGTCCTGCACCGAGTGCGCAAGCAGTTCGCCGGCTTCGCGGCCGTCCAGGCCACGGACCTGACGGTCCCGGCCGGTGAGTTCTTCGCGCTGCTGGGCCCCTCCGGTTGCGGAAAGACCACCACCCTGCGCATGGTGGCCGGCCTGGAGACGCCCACGGCCGGCAGCATCCGGATCGGTGGACGCGACGTGACCTCCCTGCCGTCCTACAGGCGGCCGGTCAACACCGTCTTCCAGTCCTACGCGCTCTTCCCCCACCTGTCCGTGAAGGAGAACGTGGCCTTCGGGCTGCGCCGCCGGCGGGTGCGGGACTGGAGGGGCCGGACGGAGGAGTTCCTGCGACTGGTGGAACTGCACCACCTGGCCGACCGTCGTCCCGCACAGCTCTCCGGCGGGCAGCAGCAACGCGTGGCGCTGGCCCGGGCCCTGGTCAACCAGCCGGAGATCCTGTTGCTGGACGAACCCCTGGGCGCCCTGGACATGAAGCTGCGTCGGCAGATGCAGTCCGAGCTCAAGCGGATCCAGGCCGAGGTGGGCCTGACGTTCATCCACGTCACCCACGACCAGGAGGAGGCCATGTCCATGGCCGACAGGATGGCCGTGATGAACGAGGGCCGCATCGAGCAGATCGGCAGGCCGGAGGACCTCTACCACCTGCCGCGCACCGCCTTCGTGGCCAACTTCCTCGGCCGGTCGAACCTGATGGCCGGGACCGTCACCCGGGGAGGTGGCGGCACGGACCCCCTGCTCGAGGTGAACGCGTCCGGCCACCGGCTCGCGGTGCACCGGGACCGGGCGGTCTCCACCACCGGAGAGGTCCTGGTGGGCATCCGGCCGGAGAAGATCCACATGCGTGCGGCGGGGGCGGACCCGGACGGTGCCACCGCGAGCGGGGGAGTGAACCGGGTGGCCGGGACCGTCACGGACGTGGCCTTCACCGGGGTCTCCACCGAGTACCGCGTCGAGGTCCCGGGACTGGGCGAGCTCGGCGTCTTCGCCCAGAACCGCGGCGAGGACCTGATGCGGCCCGGTGACGCCGTCGGGCTCTCCTGGGACCCGGCCCACGCCTTCGGCCTGGACGGGCGGCAGGACGCGGCGGCCGGGGACGGCGCGGTATGACCTCCCGGGTGGCGGGCCGCTCGGGGCGGCAGGCCGGATTCGACCGGGCGGCTGCGCTCGCGGACGGGACCGCGCCGGCCCGCGGCCGGGCCGGGTACGGACTGGTCAGCCCCGGGCTGGTCTACCTGCTGGTGTTCTTCGTGCTGCCGGTCTTCACGCTGCTGGCCACCTCGCTGTACGTGAAGCCGCCCGGGGCCGAGGTGGGCCAGTTCGTCCCCGCCCTGGAGTTCGGGAACTACGCCGTGGTGCTGGGCGGGTACTGGCCGGAGCTGCTGCGTTCCTTCGGCTTCGCCCTGCTGGCCACGGTCCTGTGCCTGGTGATCGGCTACCCGATGGCCTACCTGATCGCCGTGCGGCTCCGGGGGCGGGCCTTCGTGCAGGGGCTGCTGCTGGTGCTGCTGATCGCACCGTTCTTCACCTCCTTCGTGCTGAGGACCCAGGCCTGGAAGCAGATCCTGGCGGACGAGGGGTTCCTGGTCCAGGCCCTGAAGACGCTGCACCTGATGCCGCAGGGTGCCTCCCTGACCGCCACGTCGGTGGCGGTGGTGGCGGGACTGACCTACAACTTCCTGCCGTTCATGGTGCTGCCGATCTACGCGAACCTCCAGGCCCTGGACCACCGGCTGCTGGAGGCGGGCCGGGACCTGTACGGCAGCGACCTCACGGTCTTCCGGACGGTCACCCTGCCGATCTCCGTGCCCGGCGTGCTGGCCGGGACCCTGCTGACGTTCATCCCGGCCTCGGGGGACTTCGTCAATGCGGCCATCCTGGGCAACAACCGGAACACGACCATGATCGGGCAGGTCATCGACTCCAAGTTCATGCGCGTGCTCGACTATCCCGGTGCGGCCGCGCTGTCCTTCATCCTCATGGTGACGATCCTCGTGCTCGTGACCCTCTACGTGCGCAGGTTCGGCACCAGGGACCTGGTGTGAACGGAAGGCAGGGACCGACATGACCAGTTCCGGGACGACCACCACGACGCCGGTCCCCCCGCCGGCCGGCAGGCCCGCCTCCGCCGCACCCCGCGCCACCGGGGGCGGGCCAGACGGTCCCCCGGACGGCGGGACGGTGGGCTCGCGACTGGGCCGGGCGATCGGGCGCTGGGCCGTCCCGGTGCTCGGCGGCCTGGCGTTCATCTACCTGCTGGTCCCGATCGCCTACATCTTCGTGTTCTCCTTCAACCAGCCGGCCCGCACCAACCTGACCTGGCGGGGATTCACCTGGGAGAACTGGCAGAACCCCTGCGGGGCGCCCGCGGTCTGCGCGTCGGTGCAGACCTCCCTGCAGGTCGGACTCGTGGCCACGGCGATCGCCCTGGTCCTGGGCACCCTGCTGGCCTACGGGCTGGGACGCTACGCCTTCCGGTTCCGCGACGCCGCCGGATTCCTGATCTTCCTGCCGCTGGCCACCCCGGAGGTGGTGCTGGGCGCCTCCCTGCTGTCCCTCTTCCTGAACGTGGGGATGCACCTGGGGTTCTGGACCGTGGTGCTGGCCCACGTGATGTTCTGCATGTCCTTCGTGGTCGTGACCATCCGGTCCAGGGTGTCCACCCTGGACCCGCGGCTGGAGGAGGCGGGACGGGACCTCTACGGGTCCCCGGCCCAGGTGTTCCTCCGGGTGACCCTGCCCCAACTGGTGCCGGGCATCCTGGCGGCCGGGCTGCTCTCCTTCGCGATGAGCTTCGACGACTTCATCATCACCAACTTCACCTCCGGCACCCTGGAGACCTTCCCGAAGTTCGTCTACGTGGCGGCCGCCCGGGGCATCCCGGCAGAGGCCAACGTGATCGGTTCGGCCATGTTCCTCATCGCCCTGATGGCGGTGATCGTCATCCAGCTGGTCTCCTGGCAGCGGCGGCGGATGACGGCCGGGCCGCGCTGACGTGCCGGCGTCCTCCCGCGGAAGGCCCCCGGACATGGGATACTCACCTCCATGGACGGTGGGGAAGACGTTGACAACGTGGAGTCGGGCGGGGCTGACGGCGAGGTCCGCTGGCTGACGCCGAAGGAACGCCGGGCCTGGCTGAGCATCGTGGCCACCCACATGCAGCTCATGCCGGCCCTGGAGGCGGACCTCCACCGTGAGGGGCCGGTCAGCTTCTTCGAGTACCAGGTCCTGGCCATGCTCTCGGAGAACGACGGCCCGCTGCCCATGAGCGAGCTGGCGGCCCGGACCAACTCCTCGCTGTCCCGGCTCTCGCACGTGGCCCGGAAGCTGGAGGCCAGGGGCTGGATCCACCGCCGGCCCTCCACCGAGGACGCGCGGGTCACCCTGGCCGAGATGACCGATCTCGGCATGGACGAGGTCGTCCGGATCGCCCCCCACCACGTGGCCAGCGTGCGCGCCTGCCTGCTGGACGTCCTCGATGACGAGGACCTCGAGGACATCGGGCGGATCGGGGCCAAGATCCTGGGCCACCTGGAACCCGGGCACTGGGTGTTCCGTGACCCCGTCCTGACGTCCGCCGGCCTCACCCCGTCCTGATCGCGCCGGTTTGATCGCCGTGACGCCGTGCCCTAAGATAGAACGGCGTCAAGCCACGCTGTGTCCTCGCGCGCCCGGTGCCTGCACCGGGAGGAGAGGGCGTCGGAAAACAGCGTGACTCCCGCACATCGGATCCCGCGTCCGCCATCCGGCGACGCGCGGGGCTCACCGTCTTCCCCAGCGATCAAGGGCGCTTCGGTTGGTTCTCACCCAGCCTGGTTATCCCTTCGGAAAGTCGCAGTAAGAGCGCGGTGTCACAACTGGTGGCGGGACTCGTGGTGCGCCGGTCCGACCGGAGGCTCCACAGCGGGTTCCGCCCGTTCTTTTACTACTACTTGCAACGAGGAGTGATCATGGCAGCACACTGCCAGGTAACCGGGGCTGGGCCGGGCTTCGGCCACAGCATTTCCCACTCGCACCGTCGCACCAAGCGTCGGTTCAACCCGAACATCCAGAAGAAGACCTACTGGGTGCCGTCCCTGCGTCGCAACGTGACGCTGACCCTGTCCGCGAAGGGCATCAAGACCATCGACGTGCGCGGGATCGACGCCGTCGTCGCCGACCTGATCGCCAAGGGAGTGAAGCTCTGACATGGCCAAGGACAAGGACGTACGTCCCATCATCAAGCTCAAGTCCACCGCCGGCACCGGGTACACCTACGTGACCCGCAAGAACCGCCGCAACAACCCGGACCGCATCGTGCTCAAGAAGTACGACCCGGTGGTCCGCCAGCACGTCGATTTTCGAGAGGAGCGCTGAGGCATGGCGAAGAAGTCCAAGATTGCCAAGAACGAGCAGCGTAAGGTCATCGTGGCCCGCTACGCCGAGAAGCGCCAGGAACTGAAGAAGACCCTGGTGGACCCCAACGCCTCCGACGAGGCGCGCGAGGCAGCTCGCGTGGGCCTGCAGAAGCTCCCCCGCGACGCGTCCCCGATCCGCGTGCGCAACCGCGACGCCATCGACGGCCGCCCGCGCGGCACCTTCCAGAAGTTCGGCATCTCGCGTGTCCGCTTCCGGGACATGGCCCACCGCGGTGAGCTGCCGGGCATCACCAAGTCGTCCTGGTGATCCACGCGCCGGTGCTCATCGCCGGCCAGGGTGCCTGAACGGCGCCGCCTGATCCACACCGGAAGGGGTGGCAGACCACATGGTCTGCCACCCCTTCCGGCGTTCCGGGGCCCGTCCTCTGTCCCGACCGGCCCCGCGCCCGGGTGCCGTTGCGCAGGCCTGGGCAGTGGGTGCCGGGACGTCCGGAGGGCCCGAAAAGGACCCGAATGGTGGGAATTCGGACATAAATCACCGGAAATCCGCGTGTTCCGGCGCCTCTAGGCCATGTCGGGGGCCTTCCGGGTGGTAGCTTTCCAACCATGTGCCCGGCCCCGCCGGTCCGGGCTTGAACGAATCACCACCGACGTCCAGGAGGACACATGGCTATGAACCGCAGCGAACTGGTTGCCGCCGTCGCCGAGAAGAACAACCTGTCCCAGTCCGCCGTGAACGGCGTGCTGGACGCACTCTTCGAGACCTTCGCCTCCCAGGTCTCCAAGGGCGAGAAGGTCAGCATCCCCGGCTGGCTCTCCGTCGAGCGCACCGACCGTGCCGCCCGCACCGGCCGCAACCCGCAGACCGGTGAGACCATCCAGATCCCGGCCGGCCACTCGGTCAAGATCTCCGCTGGCTCCAAGCTGAAGGCCGCTGCCACCGGCAAGTGACCTGCCGCAGGCCTGACGGCTCCAGCCGTTCACCACAGGGCGTCCCGCCACGGCGGGACGCCCTGGGCGTTTAACCGGCCAGATCGTTTTTCTACGCTCGGTAGAACTCGCGTAGCATGGGAGATCGTCAGAACGAGAGCGTTCCAAGGGTCTCGACGCGGTGGGAGGTGGACGTGGTGGAGCACCGTCCCCTGAGTTCCGCGCGGCACCGTCCCGCGATCCGCAGTGCCGGGCCGGGCCGCCTGCGCGGCCCGGCCCGGCTGCTGCGCGGTTGGGCCGCCGCTGTCGTGGCCACCCTGGTGGCCGCCGGGTCCCACACCCTGGCCTCGAGCACCGAACCCGGACACGACGCCGGCCCCGCGCCGGTCGTCTGGATCCTCACCCTGGCCCTGGCCGGGCCGCTGTGCACCGCACTGGCCGGCAGGGCCCTGTCCTGGTGGCGGCTGGGGTCCGCCGTGGCGTCCAGCCAGTTGCTCTTCCACTGGCTCTACTCGCAGTCCGCGGTCCTGCCGGGTCACCCGGCCGGCCCCGTGCCGGCGGACCCCGCCGGGCACGCCGCCCACGCGGGTCATCCCGGACTCGCCGCCCAGTCCGTCCAGGTTCCACCGTCCTCCCCGGCCGTCGAGGCCTCCCAGCCCGCCGCTGCGCCGGGCCTCGTCGACGGCCCCCTCCCCGGGGCCGAGGCGCTGCAGTCCGCGGACCACTCCAGCCTGGCCATGGTGGCCGCCCACGTGCTGGCAGCGGTGGTCACCGTGTTGCTGCTGCGCCGCGGGGAGGCGATGGCCGCCCGCGTGGTGGAGCTCGCCGTCGGGTTCGTCCTGCAGGCCCCGGGCGCCCGCTTGGCCCGCTGGGTCCCCGCGGTCCGTCGACCGCGTCTGCCGTCCCGTCCCCTCGCCCCGGTGCTGCGCGCCGGGGCGGTCGTGTCGTCCGCTCTCCGGTTGCGGGGTCCGCCGGTGCCAGCGCTGTCCCTCTGACCGCTGACACCCCCACCTGCCCGGCGCCGAGTACGGCCCGGGACCGCAAAGGACACCATGAACCCCCCTGTCTCCCCGCTGCACCCTGCCCTGGACGCCGACGCGTCCACCGCCCGGACCGCCCGCGCCGCCCGCTCAGCCACCGACCGGACGGCCGGCACCCGGCCCGCCGGCCGGCGTCGGGCCCCCCGCCGACGCCTGGGCGGCGTCACCGCCGCGGCCCTGCTCGCCCTGTCCGCGGCCACCGCCGCGGCACCCCCGGCCCTGGCGCACGACCAGCTGCTGTCCACCACCCCCGAGGCCGGGGCCACCGTCACCGCGGCGCCGGCCGAGCTGTCCCTGACGTTCTCGGGCACCCTCATCACCGGCCAGGGCATCCAGAACCTCGTCACGGTGACGGACGAGGCCGGGCACCAGTGGCAGGACGGTGCCGCGCAGGTCGCCGGCCCCGAGCTGACCTCGGCCCTGTGCGAGGGCATGCCCAACGGCGACTACGACGTCGCCTACCGGGTGGTCTACTCCGACGGCCACTCCGAGGCCAAGCAGTACGGCTTCACCGTGGATGACCCCTCGGCCCCGGACACGGCGGTCCCGCAGGACTGCGGCGTGCCGAACCCGGATGCCCCGGTCGGCAGCGGTGAGGGGGCGACGTCGGCCGATGCCGCCTCCCCGGGCGGCGCCACCGGTGACGTGGCCTCGGCCGATCCCGGTGCCGAGCCGGCCCCGGCCACCCCCGGCGCCCCGGACACCACCGGCACCCCGGACACCACCGGCACCCCGGACACCGACGGCCCGGCGGACGGGCAGGCGACCGCCGCGGACTCCGCCACCGCCGAGACGGCCAGCGAGGCAGTGCCCGCCTGGGTGTGGGTCCTCGGGATCCTGGGCGCGCTCGTCGTGGCCGCGGCCGTCACGCTCGTCTTCCGCCGGGCCCGGGCCATCGACGACGCCCCCGGCGGCCGGCCGGGTTCGGAGGGCTGAGCGATGAGGACGGCGTTGACCGCGCACCCTGTATTGACCGCGCACGCTGTATTGACCGCGCACCCTGTCCGGCGTCGCACCCGGCCCGCCCCTCGCCGGTCCGCACTCGCCCTGCCCGCCCTCGCGCTGGCCGGAGCGCTGCTGCTGACCGGTTGCGCCCAGCCCGCCCCGCAGGCGGCCGGGCCGGCCTCGTCCGAGGCCGCCGCCGGGGCTGTCACCGGCACCACCGGTAGCCCCATCACCGTCACCGACCCGTGGGCGAAGGCCACCGAGGAGGCCATGACGGGTGTGTTCGGGACCGTGCAGAACGCCTCCGACCGGGACGTCAGGATCACCGGGGCCAGCACCGACCTCGCCGCGACGGCCGAACTCCACGAGACCGTTGACGACGGGACCGGCGCGACCCTCATGCGGGAGGTCCAGGGCGGTCTCACGATCCCGGCCGGCGGCAGCCTGGAGCTGGTGCCCGGCGGCCACCACATCATGCTGATGGGGCTGCGCCGGGACATCGCCCCGGGTGACGTCGTCGAGGTCCGGCTGGAGTTCGAGGACGGCCGCACCCTGGTGCTGACCGCCCCGGCCAAGGAGTTCGCCGGCGCCCAGGAGGAGTACCGGGGGACCGGGGAGATGGACGCCGGCGGGGAGACGGACGCCGGTGGACACGCGGGCGCCGAGGGTGAGGGCACGACCCCCGCCGTCCAGGGCCATGGCGACCACTGAACCGTCCCGCCGCGCCCTGCTGCTCGGGGCCGGCGTCGCCGGGGGCGGGCTGATCGGCACCGCCCTCGGCTACGCCACCGGGGCCACGGGCCCCGGCCCCGTCCCGACGGACGCCTCCCCGGCGTCCGCCGGGACGGGCGGCCCCCCGGGGGCCGGGCCGGCCGACGTCGGGACCCCGGCCGGGGCCCCGGTGCAGGCCCCCGGATGGGCGGAACCGGGCGGTGAGGCCGGCCGGGTGGCGGTCTCCTCCCCGGTGGGCACGGACACGGTGCCGTTCCACGGCCCCCGGCAGGCCGGGATCGACACCCCGGCGCAGGCGCACGCGATCTTCCTCGCGCTCACGCTGAAACCCACCACGGACCGCCCGGGGATCCAGCGGATGCTGCGGCTGCTCTCCGACGACGCAGCCCGGCTCACCCAGGGCCGGGCCACGCTCGCCGACACCGAACCGGAACTGGCCGCCACCCCCGCGCGGATGACCGTCACGTTCGGGTTCGGCCCGCGGCTGCTGCAGCGGGCCGCGCCCGCCCTGGCCCCGTCCTGGCTGCGGCCGTTGCCGGCCTTCGGCATCGACCGGCTGCAACCGGCCTACACCGGTGGGGACCTGCTGCTGCAGCTGTGCGGGGACGACCCGATGTCCCTGGCCCACGCGCGCCGCATGCTGCTCAAGGACGCCCGCGCCTTCGCCGAGGTGCACTGGGTCCAGACCGGCTTCCGCGGAGCGCGCGGGACCCAGCCGGACGGGACCACCATGCGCAACCTGTTCGGCCAGGTCGACGGCACCGCCAACCCGGCCCCGGGGTCGGCGGCCGCGGAGCGCATCGTGTGGGGCGGGGGCAGCGGCCCGCTGCGACTGACCCCCTGGGTGCCGGGCGGCACCTCGCTGGTGCTGCGGCGCATCGCCATGGACCTGGACTCCTGGGACGGACTCGACCGCCCGGGCAAGGAACAGGTCATCGGCCGCCGTCTCGGCACCGGGGCGCCCCTGACCGGCACCGCCGAGCACGACGCGCCGGACCTGGGCGCCGTGAACGGCCTCGGGTTCCCCGTCATCTCCGAGGTGGCACACCTGCGCCGCTCGCGCACCGCCAACCCGGACCATGCCATGCTGCGGCGGGCGTACAACTACGACGACGGCCCGGGGGAGTCCGTGAGCAACACCGGGTTGCTGTTCGCGGCCTACCAGTGCGACGTGGACCAGCAGTACGTGCCCATCCAGCGCCGGCTGGCCGAGTCCGATCACCTGAACCTGTGGACCACCCCCGTCGGATCGGCGGTCTTCGCCATCCCACCCGGGTGCGACGAGGACGGATTCGTCGGCGACGTCCTGTTCGACCGGGCTGCGAGAGAATGGAACCCGTGACCTCCTCCCGCACCACCCCGCAGCGCCAGTCCCGGGCCGGCTCGGCGCCCACCCACGGCTCCACCCCGGCCGGTGGTGATCCCGGGACGACCGGCAGCGCCGGCGTCCCGGCCTGGGCGTGGCCGCTGGTGGGCATCGTGGCCGGTGCGGTGCTCGTGCTCGCGGCCTCCCTGGCCGGCGTGGTGTCCGCCGACGAGCTGTCCGACCCCGGTGCCTTCACCCGCTGGGGGCTGCCGGTGGCCAAGCTGCTCCACAACCTGGCCATGCCCACGGCGGTCGCCGCGCTGATCTTCGCCTGCGCCATCCTGCCCCCGCGCCGCGGTGAGGACGAGCACCCGGCGTTCACCCTGCTGATGCAGGTGGCGGCCGTGGCCGCCGGCGCCTGGACGGTGTCCGCGCTGGCCGTGATGCTGCTGTCCTACTCCGACCTCGCGGGCGTCCCACTGGACCCGAGCGCCACCTTCACCTCGGGACTCGTCGGATTCCTGCAGGACATCTCGGTGGGCCAGGCGTGGGTGGTGGTGACGGTGATCGCCGCCGTGGTCACCTCCCTGACCCTGGCCGTGCGCTCCGCCACCGGACTGGCGTGGACGGCCGTCCTGGCCCTGGTGGCGATCGTGCCGCAGGCCCTGATCGGCCACTCCGCCTCCGGTGACGACCACAACGGCGCCGTGAACTCCATCGGCCTGCACCTGCTCGGCGTGGTCGTCTGGGTCGGCGGACTGCTGGTGCTGATGCTGGTCTCCCCACGCCTCACCGGCCCGGACGGGGCCACCGGCCGGGCCTCCGCCCACCGCCAGGGCCCCGAGCCGCTGGTCTACACCGCGGTGTCCCGGTACTCGGTCCTCGCCGGGCTCGGCCTGTTCACCGTGGTGCTCTCCGGCGTGGTGAACGCCGCGATCCGGATGGACACCCTCGAACAGCTCACCAGCCCCTACGGGCTGCTCGTGCTGCTGAAGCTGATCGGCTCACTGCTGCTGGGCCTGGCCGGGCTGATGCACCGGCAGTGGATCATCCCCCGGCTGGCCACGGGCACCACCGCCCCGCCGCCGGCCGCCCGGCGCCTGCTGTGGCAGCTGATCGCCGTGGAGGCCGCCGTCATGGCCGGCATCATGTCCCTGGCCACCGTGCTCGCCCGGACCTCTCCGCCCGTGCCGGAGGAGACCGCCCCGGACGCCTCCCCGGCCCGCATCCTCACCGGTTACGACCTGCCCCCGGAACTGACCTTCGAGCGCTGGTTCACCACGTGGCGGTTCGACTGGCTCTGGGTGGCCATCATCGCCTTCCTGGCCCTCTGGTACGTCAGGTCCGCCGTCCGGCTGTACCGCCGCGGGGACTCCTGGCCGGTGCTGCGCATCGCCTCCTGGCTCGTCGGCCTGACCATCCTGTTCTGGGTCACCTCCGGGGCCCCGGCGGTCTACGGCAAGGTCCTGTTCAGTGCGCACATGGTGGCGCACATGACGCTGACCATGATCTCCCCGCTGTTCCTCGTGCTCGCCGCCCCGGTCACCCTGGCCCTGCGCTCGCTGCCCACCCGCACCGACGGCTCCCGCGGGCCGCGCGAGTGGATCCTGGCGATCGTGCACTCCTGGTGGGGACGGTTCATCACCCACCCGGGCGTGGCCGCGGTGAACTTCGCCGGCTCGATCCTGGTGTTCTACTACACCCCGTTCTTCGGCTTCGCCCTGAACGAGCACCTCGGCCACGAGTTCATGAACGTGCACTTCCTGCTCACCGGGTACATCTTCGCCTCCGTGATGATCGGGATCGACCCGCTGCCGCGCACCGTGCCGTACCCGATGCGCCTGGTGCTGCTGCTGGCCACCATGGCCTTCCACGCGTTCATCGGGGTCGCCATGACCTCGTCCGAATCGCTGCTCCAGGCCTCCTGGTTCGGTTCCACCGGCCGGCCGTGGGGACTGCCTGCCATCGACGACCAGCAGATCGGCGGGGCCATCATGTGGGGCATCGGCGAGGTGCCCACCGTGATCATGGCCGTGATCGTCGCGGTCATGTGGTCCCGGTCCGACGCCAAGGAGACCAGGCGGCTGGACCGCAAGGCCGACCTGAACGACGAGGCCGAACTGAAGGCCTGGAACCGGATGTACGCACAGCTGGCCGAAGACGACACCACCACCGGAGGAACCCCGCGATGACCACCCCGATGCGCCCCCGGAGCGCCCGTCCCGGCCGGCTGGTCGTGGCCGGGACCCTGCTGGCCGCGGCGCTGCTCGCGACCGGCTGCTCGGCGTCCCCGGAGGGAGCCGCACCCGCCCCCTCCGATCCGCACGGCACCGCGGCGCCCGGCCAGCCGTCGTCGGGCACGGCCTCCGCCGCCCCCACGGACGCGGAGGCCACCGCGCAGGCCTCCGACGCGCGGGCCGACCAGCGGGCCGTGGGCGCGGCGGCCGAGCGCGCGGCCAGCTTCGGGTTCACCCAGCAGGTCTCCGCCACCGACGCGGAGATCCAGCGGACCCGCGAGGAGTCCCGGTTGCGCCAGACGAACACCTCCGGGACCACGGTGGAACCGGCCGGGTGCAAGGCACCGCTCACGGCGGTCGACTGGTCGCCGATCCTGCTGCCCGGCGCGGACGCCTCCCGCCTGGACTTCGGCTCAGAGGGCTTCACCGGCACCGGCAGCGTGGAGGTCGCCTCCCTCGAGGACCCGGAGGTGCTGGAGCGGCACCTGGCCAACGTCGAACGGCTCGTGGCGGACTGCCCCGACCTGACGATGACCGTGACGGACGAGAACCTGCAGAAGAGCACCTTCGACGTCACGGCCCGGGCCTCCCCGGCCGACGGCGCGGACGTGGACTCGGGGCTGGTGTGGACCCGTACCCCGGCCGGCGGGGGAACGGAGACCACCGCCCAGGTGCTGATCGGCCGGGCCGGGGACCACGTCGTCATGGTCTCCTTCATCGGGCAGCCCGAGGTGGCCGGCGAGGAGTTCACCACCATCGCCGAACAGGTCCTGGCCGCCGCCGTCGGATCGCTGTGACGCGTTCCTGCGCCGTCAGGCACGGGATCCGACGAGGAGGGTCACGGCGGTGCGCCGGCCCGGCCTGGCGGATCGTGCCGGCCCGGTGGGGGTTCACGGGCGGCCGGGTTGCTGACAGGATGGCGGGACCGACGTCCCGGCGTCCCGCCGCACGCAGGTCCTGACGGGCTGAGGCCCGGAGGGGCTGTGGGCCGGAGGGTTGTGTGCCGGACAGGGCGTCGAGAGGACCGGACGACCCGACGCACGCGAGGAGACGACGATGGCCCACGGTGGACAGCCCCAGCCCGACGACAGCTTCCGGGACACCGAGACGAGCGAACTGGACCGGCACGGCACCCACCAGCCGGAGCGGGGCGTCACCGACGCCGGCAACCAGCCCGGCACCGGTGACGAACAGGACTGGGAGCCGACGTCGGAGGAACAGTCCCGCTCGACGAACCCCGACCCGGCGGAGGGCAACGTCACCGGGCTGGAGCCCGGCGGCGGCGTCCCGGCCGGGGAGACCCCGCCCGCCGACGACCAGATGAGCCGCGACCAGGGCCACCAGGAGTAACGGACGCCGGGCCGATTACGCCCGTGGCGTTGTGTGACTTCCCCGGCTGGAACCGCCCGGCGGCTCTCGGCGACAATGGAGCCCATGAGCAGCCCTGAAGACCAGCCGGTCAGCACTCCCGCCACCGCCACCGCCGCGACGGCCACGGCCCCCGCACCGCGCGCGACCTCGCGCGTACGGGCCTCCGAGCTGCACGGGCGCAGCTGGCTGAACACCGGCGGGAACCCGCTGGACCTGGCGGCCCTGCGGGGCAAGATCGTCATCCTGGACTTCTGGTCCTTCTGCTGCATCAACTGCCTGCACGTGCTGGACGAACTGCGTCCGCTCGAGGCCGAGTACCGGGACGTGCTCGTCACCGTGGGCGTCCACTCGCCCAAGTTCGACCACGAGGCGGACCCGGAGGCGCTCGCCGCCGCCGTGGAGCGCTACGACGTCCAGCACCCCGTGCTGGACGACCCGACCCTGACCACGTGGCAGGCCTACTCCGCGCGTGCCTGGCCGACGCTCGTCGTGGTGGACCCGGAGGGTTACATCGCCGCCCACCTGTCCGGCGAGGGCCACGTCGCGGGACTGACCTCGCTGGTCGAGGAACTCGTCGCCGAGCACGAGGCCAAGGGCACGCTGCACCGCGGCAACGGCCCCTACGTCCCACCGGAGCCCGTGGCCCGGGACCTCAAGTTCCCCGGCAAGGCCATCGCCCTGGGCGCCCGTGGCGCGCAGGCGGGCACCTTCCTCGTGGCGGACACCGGCCACCACCGGCTGGTGGAGCTGGCCGAGGACCTGACGACCGTGGTGCGCACCATCGGCGGCGTCGGCGAACCGGGCGCGGACGGGGCCGACGCCCCGGCCCCCGACGGCGGCGCCGACCCGGCCACCGCGACCGGCACCAAGGGCCTGGCCGACGGCGGCCCGGACGCCGCCCTGTTCAACGAGCCGCAGGGCCTGACCCTGCTGCCCCGGGACGTGGCGGACGCGGTCGGCTATGACGTCGTCGTCGCCGACTCCGTGAACCATCGCCTGCGCGGCGTGCGCCTGGCCGACGGGACCGTGCGGACCGTGGCCGGCAACGGCGTGCAGCGGCTGATCGACCCCGAACGGGCCCGCGAGGCGGCCGACCCCGACACGGAGGCGACCCTCTCCCTGGCGCCCTTCGGCACCGACCCGCTGCACACCTCGCTGTCCAGCCCCTGGGACGTGCTGTGGTCCACGGCCGAGGACACCCTCGTGGTGGCCATGGCCGGCACCCACCAGCTGTTCAGCTTCGACCCGCGCACCGGGGACCTGGCGGTCTACGCCGGCACCGGGCTGGAGGGACTGGAAGACGGGGACCCCACCGTGGCCTGGTTCGCCCAGTCCTCCGGTCTCGCCGAGTCCGCGGACGGCACGATCTGGGTGGCCGACTCCGAGTCCTCCGCCCTGCGCCGGATCACCCCGGCCGACCCGGCCGCGGCGGACGGTGCGCTGAGCCGCCGGGTGGGCTCCGCCGTCGGGACCGGACTGTTCGACTTCGGCTTCCGCGACGGCGCGGCCGACCAGGCCCGCCTCCAGCACCCGCTGGGCGTGGCCGCCCTGCCGGACGGCTCCGTGCTCGTGGCCGACACCTACAACGGCGCGATCCGCCGGTACGCGCCGGCCGGCGTCGCCCCGGACGGACGCCCCACCGAGGCGAGCGTGTCCACCCTGGCCCGCGGGCTGAAGGAGCCCTCGGACGTCCTGGTGGAGCCGGACGCCGAGGGGAACGCCGCCTCGATCGTGGTGGTGGAGACCAACGCCCACCAGCTGGTCCGCCTGTCCGTGCCGGAGGAGTACCTGCAGGTCGACGAGGGCGCGCTGCAGACCCATCGCCCGCGCACCGCGGTGGCCGCCGGCGAGCTGGAGCTGACCGTGGCCTTCGAGGCGCCGACCGGGCAGAAGCTCGACGACCGCTGGGGCGACCCCACGCAGCTGAAGATCTCCTCCTCCCCGGAGGAGCTGCTGCTGGACGGCGAGGGCACCTCGACGGGGCTGGTCCGCACGCTGCGCATCAACCCGGACATCGCCGAGGGCGTCCTGCATATCACCGCGCGGGCCGCGTCCTGCGACGGCGAGAAGGGCCAGCCGATCCCGGACCACGCCGCCTGCCACCTGTACCAGCAGGACTGGGGGATCCCGGTCACGGTGCACGCGGACCCGGCCGGGGACGGGGACGTCGTCCCGGAGACCCGGCTGGACCTGGACCTGCGCGGGATACACTGACAACGCCCACCGCACCCGAGAGACCCGAAGGCGGCCGTATCCCATGACCACCCTGGTTGTTGCCTCGTCCAAGCACGGTTCGACCCGAGAGATCGGTGAACGCATCGCCGCGGTCCTGCACGCCAACAAGGGCGTGACCACGGTGGTCGAGGACCCGCAGGGCGCGCCGCAGTGGCTGGCCTCCGTGAACGCCGTGGTGGTCGCGCTGCCGATCTACGCCGGGTCCCTGGAGAAGGCGGGCAAGGCCTTCCTGGACACCCACCGGGCCGAGCTGGCGAACAAGCCGCTGTTCATCCTGGCCTCGGGTGCCGGCCCCGAGTTCGACGACGGCCTGCGCACCACCCTGGAGGCCTACGGCCCGAAGGAGGTCGGGTACTTCCGCGGGGCGCTCTACGAGGAGAAGCTCAGCTGGCTCGAGAAGCTGATGATTAGGCTCGCCAAGGGCCAGTACGGGGACTTCCGGGACTGGCAGGGGATCGAGGCCTGGGGCAAGTCCCTGGCCACCCGCGGCGCCAGCTGAGCCGGCGGCCGGGCGGGCTCAGGGAGCCCGGGGGACGTAGCGCACCGACTCCGGGCCGACCTGCAGGTCGGCCTCGAGCAGGATCGGCTCCGCGTGCTCCACGCGGCGACGCTCGCCGGTGACCAGGTCGATCTCCTCGAGGGTCAGCCGCGCCTCGGTGCGGACCGGTGCGGCCACCGTCACGTCGGTCTCCCCGGAGTCGCCCTCGCCGCCCTCGTCGTCGGCCGGCAGGGGCTCGACCTCGACCGCCGGGTCCGGGGAGACGGACCAGTTGATGGAGTCCGGCGGGATCCGGTTCAGGGTGTCGTAGCCCATGGGGCAGCCCGCCGGGTGGAGGACCTGCTGTTCCGTGCACCCGGACAGGTAGTCGTCGACCTGCCGGTTCGCCTCCTCGGCCACCGCGTCCGTGTACCGCAGGG
This sequence comes from uncultured Citricoccus sp., assembly GCF_937871995.1. Lineage (NCBI taxonomy): Bacteria > Bacillati > Actinomycetota > Actinomycetes > Micrococcales > Micrococcaceae > Citricoccus > uncultured Citricoccus sp. The sequence goes on from NZ_CALMQR010000069.1 coordinate 18,685, forward strand.
TGAGGGTCAGGGGGAGCGGTGCCGACGGATCGGCCCCGTCCACGACCGTCCGCACCGGGTCCGCCTCCAGGTAGGTGCTCGTGGCTGCGCCGCTCACCGCCGCCGGCGGCAGGACCGCGAAGTCCTGGACCGGGGACGACTCACCCGTCAGGGTGACCTCCTCGCCGTTCACCGTCCCCGCCAGGTGCTGCCCGGCGGCCTCGGCGGGCCACACCCCCGGCTCCACCCGGACCGTGGACAGGGTCACCGGTGCCATTCGCCAGCGGTCGAAGAACAGCCAGTCGCGTCCCTCGTGCTCCACCGTGAACGTGGTGGCGTGGTCCTCGCCGTCCAGGCGGTAGCCGACCTCCACCTCGACGCCGTTGCCGGTCTCCTCGCCCCGGGACACGGTGACGTCCTCCAGCGCGGCGAAACCGGCGGCCAGCGGTTCACCGTCCAGCAGCGTGGTGGCCGTCCCCGGGGGCGGGACGGGAGTCTTGGAATCCCCGGTGCCGGAATCCCCGGTGCCGGAATCCGCGGTGCCGGAGCCGTCCGCGCCGGTGCCCGTGCCGCCGGCCAGTCCGAGCGCCGCGGCACCGTCCCCGCCGGCCAGCGCGTCGAGGTAGCGCTCGACCTGGGCCGCGGGGGAGTAGACCGTCGCGTTGACCGTCCCGATCGCCACGCCCCCGGCCACCAGGGCCAGGGCGGCGGCCCCGCCCCACAGGGCCAGCGTGCGGCCGGGCCGGCCGGTGCCGCGAACCTGTCCGTGTGCGTCCACCCGCTCAGCCAAACAGGCCTCCCCGGCGGCGTCCGCGCCGCTTGGTGCCGAAGACCGAGCGCACCACGGAGCGGCCGAAGGCGGTGGCGGCGGTGCGCGCGATGTCCTCGACGACCTCGGCCATCGGGTTCTCCTCCCGGCGGGACCGCGCCGGGGCCGGTTCGCGCCGTGGGGGCGGGGCCGGTTCGCGCCGTGGGGCCGGCTCGCCCCGCGGGGTCTCGACCGGACCGGACGAGGGCACCGGGTGGCCGAGGATCTCGGCCTCGATGCGCCGCGCCTCCGCGTCGATGTCCGCCTGCGACTGGCCCGCACCGGGGGTGTGCGAGCCCACGGACCCACCCGTCGGCACGGGGCGGGCCGCACCGGCGCCGGGCGCCGCGGTCGCGGACCCGGTGAGGCGCTCGAACGCCGAGACCCGGTCCTGGTCCTGGCCGTAGGCCTCGAGCAGGGCGGAGGCGGCCACCGCCGCGTCGAGGACCTCGGGCGTGGAGGGGCCGATGACCGAGGTGGGGGACCACATCCGGGTCAGGGCGACCGGGGTCGGCGCACCGTCCTCGTCCATCACGGTGACCACGGCCTCCCCGGTGCCGGCGGAGGTGAGGACCTCCTCGAGGTCGTACTCGGTGTGCGGGAACGTCTGCACGGCCTGCCGCAGGGCCCTGGCGTCCTTCGGGGTGAAGGCGCGCAGCGCGTGCTGGACCCGGTTGGCGAGCTGGCCGAGCACCTCCTCGGGGACGTCCTGCGGGGACTGGGTCACGAAGAAGACGCCCACGCCCTTGGACCGGATCAGCCGGACGGTCGTCGTGATCGCGTCGAGGAAGGCGTCCGAGGCGTCGTCGAAGACCAGGTGGGCCTCGTCGAGGAAGAACACCAGTTTCGGCCGGTCGGTGTCCCCGACCTCCGGCAGTTCCGCGAAGAGGTCCGCGAGCAGCCAGACCATGAAGGTGGAGAACACCCGGGGCCGCTGCTGCAGGCTGGGCAGTTCCAGGCAGGAGATCACCCCGCGGCCGTCGGGAGCCCGGCGCAGCAGCTCGGCGGTCTCGAACTCGGGGACGCCGAAGAAGGCGTCCATCCCGCCGGCGGCCAGCGCCGTGACCTCGCGCAGGATGACGTTGGCGGTGGACGTGGCCACTCCGCCCAGTCCCCGCAGGTCCTCCTTGCCCTCCTTGCTGGTCAGGTGCATGACGACCGCACGCAGGTCCTTGAGGTCGTCCAGCGGCAGCTCACGCTCGTCGGCCCAGTGGAACATCAGCTGCAGGCAGGACTCCTGGGTCTCGTTGAGGTCCATGATCCGGGCCAGCAGCAGGGGGCCGAAGGAGTCCACCGTGGCGCGGACCGGGATGCCCGGGCCGTCCCCGCCGAGGGCCAGGAACTCGACCGGGAACGCCGCCGGCTCCCAGGGCATCCCGGTGGCGGTGGTCCGCTCGGCGAGCCTGTCGCTTGGGGTGGCCGCGGTGGCCAGCCCGGACAGGTCACCCTTGACGTCCGCCAGGAAGACCGGGACGCCGGCGGTGGCGAGCTGCTCGGCCATCACCTGCAGGGTCACGGTCTTGCCGGTGCCGGTGGCGCCGGCCACCAGCCCGTGCCGGTTCATCATCGCCAGCGGCAGGCGGATCGGGGCATCGGCATGGACCACGTCCTCGACGACGGCGGCCCCCAGGGTGATCGCCGGACCCGCGGTCCGGTACCCGGCCCGGATGGTCTCCAGGAGCGCGGACGAGGCGCCCGGGGCGGGCCCGGACGGCGTCTGCTGCGAGGACGTCGCCGGCGGTGATGACTGCTGGTCTGTCATGAAAGCATCCTAGGGCGGATGCAGGGGGTGGGCCCCGATAGATTGATCAGGCCGCCTCGACGTCGAGCGGCAGGACCGTGTCCGGCGGAAGCGCGGGGCACCGAGGGAAGCGAGCGCCATGGCCGACAAGCCGTACCGGGTCACCAGTGACAGCACCGGGCTGGGCTTCTGGTTCCGGCTCCGGTGGCGACTGGCCTACATCGCCTCGTCCATCTACGGCTCCGCGGACCGGCAGGCCAGCCTGGACCCGAAGCGCGAACTGCGCAAGGAACGGGCGGCGCGCCTGATCACCGCGTACCGGGGCCAGGGGCAGGAGCCCTCGGAGGCGCTCCTGCGGGCCGCCCGGGAGGGCTGACCCCCGGGTCAGGCCAGGAGCAGGGCGACGGCGATCATCGCCGGGATCGCCACGATGGTCGTCACCAGCACGGTGTCCTTCGCCATGACCATGCCGGTCTCGTAGCGCGAGGCGGCCACGAACACGTTCTGGGCCGTGGGCAGGGAACCGAGGACCACCGCGATGAGCAGTGCGTCGCCCTCGAGACCCATGACCGGGCCGGCCAGCACCCAGGCCAGGGCCGGGTGGACGATGAGCTTGATGACGGAGGCCACGGCGACGTCGGCGCGGCGGCCCGCGGCCTTCTCCAGCGGGCGCGAACCGACCAGGGACATCCCGAACGCCAGCAGCATGGCGGGGATCGACGCGCCGGCGATCAGGCTGACGGACTCGCCGACCGGGCCCGGCAGCTGCCAGCCGGTGGCCGAGAAGACCAGGCCCAGCGCCGAACCGATGATCATCGGGTTCAGGGCGATGTGCCCCACCTGCCGCCAGAACCTGGCCCACCGGCCGACCGGACGGATCGGACCGGCCCGGCGGCCGGCGTCGTGGCCCGCCCCGGCGCCCCGGCCGCGGGCCCGGGCCTCTGAAGCGGTGGTGGCATCCAGGGACGCGACGTAGATGGGCGTGTAGAGGGCCAGCTGGAAGATGAGCACGGGGGCGGCGAGTGCGGCGTCGCCGAGCACGTAGGCGGCGATCGGGATGCCGAGGTTCGCCGAATTGACCATGGATGCGCTCAGCGCGCCGATGACGGTCTCGGAGCCGCTCCGGCGGGGGAGCAGCAGGCGGGCCACCAGCAGGTAGATGCCCCCGGCGGCCAGCGCGGAGGCACCGGCGACGACCAGCTGGGGGCCCAGGACCGACTGCACGTCCGCGGCGGCGAGGGTGTCGAAGAGCAGGGCCGGGCTGGCCACGAAGAAGGCGGTGCGGGAGAGGACCTGCTGGCCATGGGTGCCCAGGACGCCGGTGCGGCCGGTGAGGTATCCGACCAGGATGATCACCCAGACCACGGTGAACCCGGACAGTACCTCGACCACCGGGCGCCCCCTCGCTGCCTGACCGGAGGAGGCCCAGTGGCCGCTCTGGACATGAAGAGAGCGGGCGACGGGAATCGAACCCGCGTATCTTGCTTGGGAAGCAAGCGCTCTACCATTGAGCTACGCCCGCAGGACAGGAGCTTACGCGCCCGTCACGTGCTTTTCAGCTTACACGCTCTGGGCGGCGTGGCGTGCCACGTGCGCTCGGCGTGGCGATCGCGGGGGTCATCCGGGGTGCTGTGAGGGGGCGTGGTCCCCGTGGCCCGTCGTCAGTCCAGGCTCAGTTCGCCGCCCGCAGTCCGCCCGTCCGCAGTCCGCCCGCTCGCCGTCTGCGCGCCGGCGAGACGGGACTGCCGCCGGGCCGCGGCCCGGCCGACGCCGTCCGCGTAGCGGGTGAGCACCGGGCCGATGATCGCCAGGGACATGACGTAGGCGGTGGCCAGTGCGGACACGTCGGTGGCCATGGCCCCGGAGGTCACGGCCAGGCCGGCGATGACGATCGAGAACTCACCGCGGATGGTCAGGGCGGCCCCGGCGCGCCATCGGCCGGCGGTGCCGATCCCGGCCCGGCGCGCCGCCCAGTAGCCCGTGGCGACCTTGGTCAGTGCCGTGACCAGCGCCAGCAACAGCGCCCAGCCGAGCACCGGGGGCAGGGTGCGCGGATCCGTGTTCATGCCGAACAGCACGAAGAACAGGGCGGCGAACAGGTCCCGCAGGGGTTCCAGGAGGTCCCGGGCCGAGTGCGCGGTGGCCCCCGAGATCGCGATCCCCAGCAGGAAGGCCCCGACACCGGCCGAGACCTGCAGGGCGCCGGCCAGCCCCGCGACCAGCAGTGCCAGGCCGAGCACCTTGAGCAGGAAGGTCTCCTGCTCGGGGGAGGCCACGAAGCGCGAGATCTGCGGTCCGAACCGGAGCCCCACCACCAGGACGATCGCGACCACCAGCAGCGCCACCCCGAGTGCCTGGGCCCCGGCGGCCACGGAGAGCCCGCCGAGCAGGGCGGTCAGCACGGGCAGGTAGACCGCCATGGCGAGGTCCTCGAAGACCAGGATGGACAGGACGACCGGCGTCTCCCGGTTGCCCAGCCGGCCGAGGTCGCCCAGCACCTTGGCGATGATGCCGGAGGACGAGATGTAGGTGATCCCGCCGAGGACGACGGCACCCGCCGCGCCCCAGCCCAGCAGCCAGCCGGCCACGGCGCCGGGCAGGAAGTTCAGGACCAGGTCGACCAGTCCCGCCCGCCAGGACGCCCGCATCCCGGTGACCAGTTCCCGGGCCGAGTACTCCAGCCCCAGCATCAGCAACAGCAGGACCACGCCGATCTCGCTGGCCAGGTGGGTGAACTCGCTGATGTCCTGGAAGGGGACCAGCTCGGAGTCGTGCGTCATGGGATTCAGGTCGCGGCCGAAGAGGATGCCGCCGTAGCCGATCGCCAGCCCGCCCAGCAGGTACAGCGGTACCGGTGACATCCCGATCCGGGCGGCGAACCGGCCCAGCCCTCCGAGCAGCAGCAGGATGGCGCCGAGCTCGATGAGGGCCAGGGTGGTGGTGTTCACGGGATCACGGCGTCACAGGGACAGGATCTCGGCGGCCCGGCGCAGGCCCTCGCCGGTGCCCACGATGATCAGCACGTCACCCTCCTCCAGGAGGAACTCCGGGCCCGGCGAGGGATGGGTGGTCCCGGCGCGGATCACCGCCACGATCGAGGCCGCGGTGCGGGTGCGCATGCGGGTGGCCCCCAGGGGTTCCCCGACGAAGGGGGAGTCCGAGGCGAGCACCATCTGCCGCGTGGAGATGCCGGGCACCTCGGCGTGCTCGTCCTCGAGCTGGGCCACGAGCCGGGGAGCGGACAGCAGGGCCCCGAGCGAGGCGGCCTCCTCGTGGGACAGGGGCACGGAGGCCACGCAGGCGTCGGGGTCCTCGAGGGAGGACACGATGAGCTCCGTGTGGCCGTCCCGGTGCGAGACGATGCCGATCCGTCGGCCGTCCCGCAGCTCGATCTCCTTGCGTGATCCGATCCCCGGCAGCGGGGTCTCATACACCGTCATGGAAAGAGGGTATTCCCCGTCCGGGCCCTGACGCACGGCCGGTGCGCTATCGTTGCCCCGTGCTGCTCTCCGACCGCGACATCCGGGCCGAACTCGACTCCGGGCGCATCCAGCTGGACCCCTCCGCCCCGGAGATGGTGCAGCCCTCGAGCATCGACGTGCGCCTGGACCGGTTCTTCCGGCTGTTCGACAACCACAAGTACGCTCACATCGATCCCTCCCAGCCCCAGGAGGACCTGACGCGGCTGGTGGAGGTGGACCCGGAGGAGGCCTTCATCCTGCACCCGGGGGAGTTCGTGCTGGGCTCCACCTACGAGCAGGTCACCCTGCCCGAGGACATCGCCGCCCGGCTCGAGGGCAAGAGCTCGCTGGGCCGGCTCGGACTGCTGACGCACTCGACCGCCGGGTTCATCGACCCCGGATTCTCCGGCCACGTGACCCTGGAACTGTCGAACATGGCCACCCTGCCGATCAAGCTCTGGCCGGGGTCGAAGATCGGCCAGCTGTGCTTCTTCCGACTGTCCTCGCCCGCCGAGCACGCCTACGGCTCCGGCCCCTACCTCAACCGCTACCAGGGCCAGCGTGGCCCGACGGCCTCGCGGTCCCACCTGAACTACCACCGCACGATCATCGAGCGCTGAGCAGGGAGAAGGCCCCGCGAGGCGTGATCCGGGCAGCCTCGACAGGTGAGAATTGTCCCTTGGGGCCTTCGCCACAGGGACAATTCCCGCCAACGAGTGAGGACGTCCACGGTCCGGCCGGTCGTTGCAGCGCGGCCGCCTAGGCCGAGGGCCCAGTCAGGCGCTCGCGGACCAGCCGGATCAGCCGCGCGAAGCCCTGCGCCTGGTCCGCCCACGTCAGCCTGACGACGAGCCAGCCATGTCGCTGAAACCACTCGTCACGGTAGGCATCCGCTGCCTGTTGTTCCCTGGACCGGTGGTGCTTGCCGTCATACTGGATCGCGATCTTCAGGTCCCGGTATGCGAGATCGGCCTCGGGAGACCATCGCTCTGCGGGGTCGCCTTTGACCTGGAGCTCAGGCTCGGGGAGCCCTGCGTCCACGAGGGCCAGCCGGACGCGGGTCTCTTGCGGTGAGTCGGCCCCGACCCGTGTCTGGTCGATGACGTGCCGAGCCCTGCGTATCCCCGGCCGCCTGCCGGCGCTGGCCACGGCAGCGGCCAGTCCCGCCGGGGTGTCCAGGCCGTCGATACGCCCACCCGGCCGGTACGGGCGATTGACGATCGCGTCGGACACGACCACCAGGTCCACGAAGGCCAGGCGTTCGTCCGCGGCCAGGTCAATCAGGGTCCGGGCCGGGGAGGTCAGGTTCAAACGACGGAATCGCACCCTCTCGGAGGGCAGCAACGGATGCCGATGACTGCGGACCCCCCCGGCGCTGCGCACGGCTTGCCCCGGGGGGCCAGGTCAGGTGAATGTCCTGGTCCGAGAGCACGCTGTCCGGCAGGGGGAGCCTGAACACGTGCGCCGCAGTGACGTGGGAGATGAAGGCTCCCGGATACTGCCGCTGGACGGCGGCGAGAGCGGCAAGTCCCCATCCGTGACCCGGGGTCTCGTACTCGGAGGGCCAACCGAAGTGGGCGATGGTGTCTGCATAGAGGCCGTGACCCAGGCGGACGATGTCTGAACTCCGGAGCCGCTTGTCCGTCACGCCGAGAGCCAGAGCCTCGGAGCGGGTGAAGGGTTGGGACCGCAACATCTCCGGTAAGGGACGGGGAGGGGGCATGACCCCATGCTGGGCGAGCTGCAGCGGGACGCGGCGGGACGCCGGGGAGAGTGTTGACGAACGGCCGGGCGGTGGCGGCCCTGGAGGAACGGACCGGCGTCACGGTCCGCACCGAGGACCCCATGTCCGCACGCGTGGACTCCTCCTGGGTGGATCTCATCCCTCACGACCGGTTACCAGGGGATGGATTCGGCCCATGGATGCCGGCTCCACTCTGTGCATGCCACTCCGCACCCAGTCTCACCCGGGGGCGGGTGTTCACTCCCGTGCTTCCCGTGGCCAGTACGATGCCCCGCATGAACCACTCCACTCCGCCGGCGTCCGAGCCCACGTCAGCGCCCGGTCCCCAGGCGGGCGCAACCGACGACGCCGGGCCGCTCGCGCGCCGCCTGAACCGCAAGCACGTCACCGCCTGGGCGCTGTGGGACTGGGGTTCGGCATCCTTCAACGCCGTGATGGTGACCTTCGTGTTCGCCACCTACCTGGCCTCGGACGCCTTCGGCCCGGACGACCGGGGCACCCAGTGGCTGACCTCGGCCAATGCCCTCGGGGGGCTGCTCATCGCGCTGACCGCACCCGTGATCGGCCAGCGCTCCGACCGCGGCGGGAGGCGCAAGCTCTGGCTGGGCCTCAACACCGCCGTGGTCATCGTCCTGACGGCGCTGTGCTTCCTCGTGCGCCCGCAGGAGTCCTACCTGTTGCTCGGCGTCGTCCTCATCGCCGCCGCCAACGTGGCCTTCGAGTTCGCCGGGGTGAACTACAACGCCATGCTGCTGCAGGTGGCCACGCCCGGGACCATCGGCAAGGTGTCCGGGATCGGCTGGGGCGCCGGTTACGTGGGCGGGATCTTCCTGCTGCTGGTCCTCTACGTCGGGTTCATCGCGGGGGACACCCACTGGTTCGGGATCACGAATGAGGACGCGATGAACGTCCGCGTGGTCGCGCTGTTCTCCGCCCTCTGGTTCCTGGTGTTCGCCCTGCCCCTGCTGTTCGCCGTCCCCGAGAACCGGACCGGCGGGCGGGGCGGGAAGGTCAGCGTCCTGGAGTCCTACCGGATCCTGCTGCGCACCGTCACCGGGCTGTGGCGCCGTGACCGCAACACCTTCTGGTTCCTCGTCTCCTCGGCGGTGTTCCGCGACGGGGTGGGCGCGGTGTTCGCCTACGGCGCGATCCTGGGTGTCACGGTCTACGGGGTGGACCCGGCGGACATCCTGATCTTCGGCATCGCCGCCAACATCGTGGCGGCGGCGGGGTCCTTCCTCGGCGGCTGGATCGACGACCGGGTGGGTCCCAAGCGCGTCATCCTGGGGTCCCTGGTCGGGCTGATCGTCTCCGCCACCATCGTCTTCTTCCTCGACGGCACCACCGCCTTCTGGATCTTCGGCCTGGCGCTGTGCTTCTTCGTCGGTCCCGTGCAGTCGGCCTCGCGCTCCTTCCTCGGCCGGCTGACCTCGGAGGAGCGGGCCGGGGAGATCTACGGGCTGTACGCCACCACCGGGCGGGCGGTGTCCTTCATGGCACCGGCCCTGATCTCCGTGGCGATCGCACTGACCGGGGACTCCCGCGCCATGGTGCCGGCCATCCTGCTGGTGCTCGTCCTCGGAATGGTCCTGCTCCTGCGGGTCCGCGACCCGAGGGCCGATGAACGGCTGGGCGCCCGCTGACGCATCCCCGGGACAGGGCCCGCAGGCCCTCGACCGCGTGGCGCGGAACGGTGATGACCAGGGGAGACACGCCCTGATCCGGTGAGGTGTCGCCCCCGGGAGGCACCGCTGCAGGCCTGTCCGGAACGGCCGCCCGGTCAACGCGGTCGGGCGCGCCCGGTAGTATGGGTCAGGACTCCCCGATCTAGATGCTGGAGGCCGCCGCATGCTCACCGTGCTCATTGCACTCTTCGCAGTGGCATTGGTGGCGCCGATCATCTTCCGGTTCGCGGACCGCAACGGCTTCTACGTCCTGGCCGCCGTACCGGCCCTCGGCTTCGTCTGGCTCCTGTTCCAGCTCCCCGAGGTCCTCGCGCTGCAGGACAGCGTCAACTCCGGGGCCTCCCCGCCCTCCGGGGCCGGCACCGGACTGGTCCAGACCTACGCGTGGATCCCCGACCTGGGCATCGAGCTGTCCTTCCGGATGGACGCCCTGGCCGCGTTCATGGGCCTGATCATCCTGGGCGTCGGCGCCCTCGTCCTGGCCTACTGCGCCCGCTACTTCCAGCGTCACGAGGCGCGGAACGCCTCCTTCGGAGCCCAACTGGTGGCCTTCGCGGGCTCCATGTTCGGGCTGGTCACCACGGATGACCTGATCGTCCTCTACACCTTCTGGGAACTGACCTCCGTCCTGTCATTCCTGCTGATCGGCTACTCAGCCCACCGCATCTTCGCCCGCCGTTCCGCCATCCAGGCCCTCGTGGTCACCACCCTGGGCGGACTGTCCATGCTGGTCGGCCTCGTCATGCTGGGCCAGGCCGCCGGGACCTACCGGCTCTCCGAGATCGTGACCGCCGGCCCGGAGCTGCTCTCCGGCCCCTACGCCGGGGCGTTCATGGAGTGGGCGATCGTGCTGGTCCTCGTCGGCGCCCTCTCCAAGTCCGCCCAGGTGCCCTTCCACTTCTGGCTGCCCGCCGCCATGGCCGCCCCCACCCCGGTCTCGGCCTACCTGCACGCGGCCGCCATGGTCAAGGCCGGCGTCTACCTCGTGGCGCGGCTGGCGCCGGCCTTCGCGGAGTCCGGCTGGTGGCAGGTGCTGGTGATCGGCGTCGGGCTCTGGACCATGCTGGTCGGCGGCTGGCGGGCCCTGCGCCAGACGGACATCAAGCTCATCCTGGCCTACGGCACGGTGTCCCAGCTCGGTTTCCTCATGGTGGCCAACGGCCTGGGTGACCGAGACGCCGCCATGGCCGGGCTGGCGATGCTCGCGGCCCACGCCCTGTTCAAGGCCCCGTTGTTCATGGTAGTCGGCATCATCGACCACGAGGCGGGAACCCGCGACCTGGCCCGGCTCTCGGGCATCGGCCGCAACCATCCGTGGCTGTTCGGCACGGCCGTGGTCTGTGCCGCCTCGATGGCGGGCATCCCGCCACTGTTCGGCTTCGTGGCCAAGGAATCGGTCCTGGAGTCGCTCACGCACTGGGGTCAGCACGGTGCGGCCGGTGCCGGCCTGTGGGCCTCCGTCTGGGCCTGGACGCCGCTGGTCCTCGTGGCCGTGGGCACGGTGCTGACCGTCGCGTACTCCGCCCGCTTCCTGTGGGGCGCCTTCGCCACCAAGACCCTGCCCACGGACGAGGGGATCGTCCAGGTGGAGGACACCCGCTTCCACGGCCCCGTCACGGCGAGTGCACTCGGCCCCTCCGCCCTGCTGGCGCTGGCCTGTGTGGCCGGTGCCCTCATCCCCGGCGCCATGGAGGCCCTGCCCGCCGCGTTCGGCGCGTCGATGGCGCCCCTGGAACCGGGGTCCGAACCGGCCTACCTCGCGCTGTGGCACGGGCTCACCCCGGTGCTCGGGCTCTCGGTGGCCGTGATCCTGACCGGCCTCGTCCTGTACGCGGTGAAGGACCCGGTGGCCCGGTTCCAGGCCGCGGTGCCGTCCTGGGTGGACGCCCAGCGCCTCTACCGGGCCTCGCTGGCCGCGCTGGACGACGTGGCCATCTGGGTCACCGGCCGCACCCAGCGCGGTTCGCTGAGCTACTACCTGTTCATCATCCTCTCGGTGGCCCTGCTCGCACCGCTCCTGGCGCTGCTCTTCCCCCAGGAGAACGACGGCGGAACGGGGCTTGCGGAGTCCATCCTCGGCTCGGCGCAATGGACCTGGGCGGACACGATCGCCCAGGTGCTGGTCGGGGCCGCCATGATCGTGGCGACGTTCGCCGCCATCCGGGCCCGGAAGCGCTTCATGGCCGTGCTGCTGATCTCCGTGACCGGGTACGGGCTCGCCGCGATCTTCGCGCTGCAGGGTGCTCCGGACCTGGCGCTGACGCAGTTGCTGGTGGAGTCGATCGTCCTGGTGGCCATGGTGCTGGGGCTGCGCATGCTCCCACCGGGCTGGTACACCCGACGCCGCTCGGACTTCAAGGTGCCCCGGGCCATCCTCGGCATCGCCTTCGGCGCGGTCATGGTGGCCGTGGCCGTCACCGCCCTGGCCTCCCGCACGGCCGAGCGGATCTCCCTGGAGATGCCACGGCTGGCGTACGAGGAGGGCGGTGGCGCGAACATCGTCAACGTCCTGCTGGTGGACATCCGCGCCTGGGACACCTTCGGCGAGATCGCCGTGCTCGCGGCGGCCGCCACCGGTGTGGCGTCGCTGGTGTTCATCCAGCACCGGGACCGGCAGGCGGGGAACCTGCAGGACGTCGCGTCGGGTTCGGTCGGTCGCTACCGGGCGCAGGACGCGCGGGAACGGCGGGAACTGGCGGCCGTCCGCAAGTTCGCCATCGTGGACCAGGACCAGTGGCTGGTGGCCGGGCGCACCGTGGCGCCCGAACGGCGCTCCATCATCTTCGAGGTGGTCACCCGCCTGATCTTCCACGTCATCATCCTGCTGTCCATCTACCTGCTCCTGGCCGGTCACAACACCCCGGGCGGCGGCTTCGCCGGCGGGCTGATCGCCGGTCTGGCACTGACCATCCGCTACCTGGCCGGTGGCCGGTACGAACTGGAACAGGCCATGCCCATCCCCGCGGGCGTGCTGCTGGGTTCCGGGCTGGCCATCGCAGCCCTGACCGGGGCCGTGCCCCTGCTGTTCGGCGGGCAGGTCTTCCAGTCGGCGATCGTCGAGTTCGCCCTTCCGGTGATCGGCGACGTCAAGTTCGTCAGTTCGACCGTCTTCGACATCGGCGTGTACCTCGTGGTCGTCGGCCTCGTCATCGACGTCCTGCGGTCGCTCGGTTCTGAGGTGGACCGCCGCTCGGAGGCCGAGGGGACCGCTCAGGCCGAGGCCCAGCAGCGCCGCCGGGAGGCCGGGGCCGCGGCCGAGGCATCCTCCGCGGTCCCGGCCGGCGGCAGCACCTCCGGTGACGGCAGGGACCCGGCCCGCGCCGGCCTGCCCGTCTCACCGGATGCGGGGAGGGTGATCTCGTGAGCGTGAACATCGTCCTGCTCCTCGTCATGGGCGTCATGTACGCCGGTGGTGTCTACCTGCTGCTGGAGCGCACCCTGACCCGGGTGCTGCTGGGCATCCTGCTGATGACCAACGCCACCAACATGCTGATCCTCATCATGTCCGGCGCCCCGGGGGAGGCTCCGCTCGTCGAGGACGGCCTGGCCCCCGGGGCGTACACGGACCCACTACCGCAGGCCCTGACCCTGACCGCGATCGTGATCTCCTTCGCGATCACGGCGTTCATGCTGGGGATGATCTACCGGTCCTGGAAGCTGGGCCGGAGGGACGAGGTCCTCGTGGACACCGAGGACGTCAAGGTGGCCGAGCAGCCGTCCTTCGACGCAGAGGACGACGCCGAACTGCTGGAGGAGACCTCCGAGTTCCTCGACGAGGACGAGGACCCGAACGCCGACTACGAGCACGCGACGGCCATCAATCCGGCCACGGGGCCGCTGCCGGTCAAGCCCCAGCGGGACGGCACGGTCCGGGTCCGGCCGCAGGCCGGCCGGTCCGAGTCCTCCGCCCGAGGCGGCCGCCGCAGAGTGCAGGAGATGGAGGAGGGCGAACGCCCCGTCGGGTCCAGCGGGCACGACGATCACCTCCCCGATGAGGACGAGCGGGCCGGCAGCCCGCGCTCCCGCCCGCCGCGGTCCACGGAGCACCAGCAGGACAACCGGCAGGACACGCGAGACGGTGACGGTCGGGCCCCCCGGGGCCGCCGACGGAAGGGAGATGGCTGATGGACCAGGGCCTCGTCTCCCTCGCCCCCCTGGCGGTGCTAATGCCGATCCTCGGGGCCGCACTGGCCTTCGTGCTGGTCCGGCGCCCGCGGGCCCAGATCGCGGTCACGGTCACGACCATCACCATCACCCTCCTGCTGGAATGCCTGCTGCTGGCAGCCACCTGGGACACCGGCGCGGTCGCTGTCTTCCTCGGGGGGTGGGAGGCCCCGTGGGGCATCACCATGGTGGTGGACCGGTTCTCGGCGCTGATGCTGGTGATCTCCTCGGCCGTCGTGCTCGCCGTCCTCGTCTACGCCTCCGCCCAGGGCGTCACGGACCAGGACCAGGGCGGGCCGGTCTCGATCTTCCACCCCACCTTCCTCATCCTGGTGGCCGGGGTGTCCAACGCGTTCCTCGCCGGGGACCTGTTCAACCTGTACGTCGGCTTCGAGATGCTGCTGACGGCGTCGTACGTCCTGCTCACCCTCGGCGGCACCGGGCCGCGGGTGCGGGCCGGCGTGACCTACGTGGTGGTCTCGGTCATCTCCTCGGTGGTCTTCCTGGCGGCCATCGCCATGATCTACGGTGCGACCGGGACCGTGAACATGGCGGACCTGGCCGGCAAGCTCGCCCAGCTCGACCCGGACGTGCAGATGGTGCTGCACGTGATGCTGCTCGTGGGCTTCGGCATCAAGGCGGCGGTGTTCCCGTTGTCCTTCTGGCTGCCGGACTCCTACCCCACCGCCCCCGCGCCGGTGACCGCGGTGTTCGCGGGGCTGCTCACCAAGGTCGGCGTCTACGCGATCGTGCGGACCGAGACCCTGTTGTTCCCCGGTGACCGGGTGAACGCCGTCCTGCTCTGGATCGCCCTCCTGACGATGATCGTGGGTATCCTCGGGGCCCTCGCGCAGAACGACATCAAGCGCGTGCTCTCCTTCACCCTGGTCTCGCACATCGGCTACATGATCTTCGGGCTGGGGATGTCCAACGTGCTCGGCCTGGGCGCCACCATCTTCTACGTGGTCCACCACATCACGGTGCAGACCTCCCTGTTCCTGGTCACCGGACTGATCGAGCAGCGTGCCGGCACGGCGAACGTGGACCGGCTGGGTGGACTGGCCCGGATCTCCCCGCTCATCGCCATCCTGTTCTTCCTGCCGGCCATGAACCTCGCGGGCATCCCGCCGTTCTCGGGTTTCCTCGGCAAGGTGGGACTCGTCCAGGCCGGCGTGGGGGCGGACAGCATGATGGCCTGGGCCCTGGTCATCGGCTCGGTGGTCACCTCCCTGCTCACCCTGCTCGTCATGGTCCGGGTGTGGACCCGTGCGTTCTGGCGCCGCGTGGAGGACGTCGAGCACCCGCCCGCCAAGCTCGTGCTGGCCATGGACTCCCACGAGGCCTCGCTGGCGTCCTCGACGGCCACCCGGGAGGCCGGAGACGGGAGGGGCCGTACGGTCCGCGGCCCGACGGTCGGCCTCGTCGCCCCGACCATCGGCCTGGTCGCCCTGGGACTGTCCTTCACGGTGCTCGCGGGGCCGCTGTACTCCTTCTCCGACCGTGCGGCCACGGACATGCTCGCGCGGACCCCGTACATCGAGGCCGTGCTGGGGGAGGAGGCCGCCGCGCAGGCCGCCCTGGACGTCGGCCAGCTCGAGGACCGGGGCATCGTGACGCCCCAGGAGCAGGAGAATTCCGGGCCGGGGACCTTCCGGCCGATCGACGGCGCTGACAGCGAGGGCGAGGACGCCGGCACCCGCCCGGGCGGAGAGGTCCCCGGCGACCCGGGCGGCTCGCAGGACGAGGACACGAGCCCGGGTACGGAAGGGGGCACGCCGTGAGCGTGAGCGATGACCAGCAGGACGGTCCTCCGTTCTGGACGCAGTGGCCCATCCTGCTCGGGCTGACGCTGACCTGGGGCGCGCTGTGGCAGGACTTCTCCCCGGGCGTGCTGCTCGCCGGCGTCCTGTTCTCGGTGCTGATCCTGTGGTTCTACCGGTTGCCCCGGGTGCAGTTCTCGGACCGGTTCAACCTCTGGTACTTCCTGGTCTTCACCGTGCGGTTCCTCGGGCACGTGGTGACGGCCTCGGTCAGCGTGGCCTGGGACGCCATCACCAAGGGCCCGAGCATCGTGAACTCGGTGGTGGCCGTGCAGCTGCGCAGCCACGACGACCTCATCGTCACCCTCACCGGCCATGCCCTCGCCCTGGTCCCCGGCTCGCTGGTCATCGACGTGGACCGGCCCAGCTCCACGCTGTTCCTGCACGTGCTGGACGCGGGGAACGCCGAGGCGGTCGAGGGATTCCGGAACGAGGCACTGGCCACCGAGGCCGCCATCATCCGCGCCATCGGCACGAAGGCCGACCTCGCCCTGGTCAAGGACGACGAGGCCCGACGCGCCACCGTGGGCACAGGGAGGGGGAGGTCATGAGCCTGCTGGACATCGCCGGGTACCTCAGCCTGGCCCTGCTGGCCGGGGGCGGCATCGCGGCCATCTACCGGATCGTGGCGGGGCCGTCCATCCTGGACCGCGCCATCGCCACCGACGTCCTGCTGATCGTCATCTCCTCGGCGCTGTGCGTGGAGATGGCCCTGAACCACCACACGGACAACATCGTGTTCGTGGTGGTGGCCTCCGTGATCGGGTTCGTCGGATCGGTGACGCTGTCCCGGTTCGTCGCCGAGCGCAAGAAGGAGCCGGTCGAGCATGCTTGAGTCGTGGCCCGAGATCGCCGACGGGATCGCCGCCGTCCTGCTGATCCTGGGGGCCTCCCTGTCCACCGTGGCCGGCATCGGCCTGCTGCGCTTCCCGGACCAGCTCTCGCGGATGCACGCCGGGACCAAGCCCCAGGTGCTGGGCCTGCTGCTGGTCCTGGTGGCCCTGGCCTTCGCGTGGCGGGCGTGGGTCTGGGTCCCCGTGCTGATCCTGGCCTGGGTGCTGCAGATGCTGACCGCACCGGTCTCCGCCCACCTGGTGGGCCGGGCCGGGTACCGGACCAAGCACCTGAAGCGGGAGATGCTCTTTACGGACGAGCTGGCCGACGTCGTGGCCAGCCACGACGACCAGGGCCGGCCGGCGGCCACCGCGGACCGGCGCACCGTGCCCCAGCCCGATCCCACGGACCATCACGGCCGGGACTGAGCGCCGAGCGCTCTGAGGGACAGGGGTCCGGGGGACTGCGGGCCAGGCCGGCCGGGAGCGCGGCAGCGCGAGGCGCAGGGCCCACTCCCGGCCGGCCGGATCAGACCTCCCCGCGGCCGACCTTGACGGACTTCGCGGACCGGGCCTGCATCCGCTCGATGGCCTCGTTGGCCCCGCGCTGGGAGGTGACCCGGATCAGCGCGGCGATGCCCGCGGCGATCGTGGCGAAGGCGATGGCCTCCCACATGTTGTTGTCCGTGTCCTCGAGGTCCTTGGGGGCATCGTGACCGGTGACCTTCTTCCAGCCGAACTCGACGACCTTGGTGCCGATGAGGCCGCCGGCGATCGTGACGCCGGTGGTGATGAGCTTGCTCACGAGGGTGTTCATGCGGGGTACCTCCGAAGACGATGGGCGATGTCCGGGTTCAGCCTATCGGCTCGCCGGAGCCCTCAGGCGGCGGGGGTGCAGCCGTCAGCGGGCCCGCGTCCTCGAGGGTGTCCTCGGCGCTGAGGCATTCCGCCATCTCCTCCAGGAACCGGGCCACGTCCGGCCGCGAGGCCTCCGGGACGGCCTGGGCCACCTCCATCATGCGCCGGTGCATGAGCGACAGGCGCGCCCGGACCTCGGTGTGGGCGTGGTCGGTGGCCACGACGACCACGGAACGCCGGTCCCGCGGATGGGGTTCCCTGCGCAGGTGACCGGACCGGCCCAGCCGGTCCAGCAGCTTCGTGGTCGAGGCCGTGGAGATGCCCAGGTGGGTGGCCAGCGCGCGGGGCGTGACGGCCTCGCCGGCCCCCTGGCGGGCGATGACGAAGCGCAGGGCGTCCACGTCGGTGGCGTTCATGTCCATGCCCTCGCGCATCCGCCGGCGCATGTCCCGGTCGGCGACCCGGAACCGGCGCAGGGCGCGCAGGATCCTCACGGCACCGTCCGACTCCTCGAACCAGTACCCGCGAGCCCGCTCATCACCCGGTAGATCGACCACGCCCCTGATGGTACGCTCAATTTCACTAGCCAGGCTAGAAACACTACGATCGTGATACATCGCATCCGGGACGCTTAGGCTATGAGCGACGACGCCGGCACCGCCCGGAAGGGGAACCCGCCATGGAGCAGACGACCGACGACCACGTGATCCTCGTGGACGACGAGGGCCGCACCGTGGGCCTGGCCCCCCGGGCCACCGTCCACGACGAGTCCACCCCGCTGCACCGCGCGTTCTCCTGCTACGTCTACCGCGACGACGGCCACGTGCTGGTTACCCGGAGGGCTCTGTCCAAGCGCGCGTGGCCGGGCGTCTGGACCAACTCCTTCTGCGGGCACCCCCGGCAGGACGAGGACGGCCTCGACACGGTGAACCGCTATGCGCGCCACGAGCTGGGACTGGTGGTCGAGGACGTGCGCTGCGTCCTGCCGGACTTCCGGTACCGCGCCGTGGACGCCTCCGGGATCGTGGAGAACGAGCTCTGCCCGGTCTACGTGGCCCGGGCCGCCGGTGCCGTGCAGCCCAACCCCGAGGAGGCGATGGAACACCGGTGGGTGAGCCCGCAGGAGCTGGAACGGTGGGTGGGCGCGGCCCCGTGGTCCGTGAGCCCCTGGCTGGTCGAACAGCTCCCCGGCGTCCTGCCGGTCCTGGCCGGTGGTGTCCCGCAGCGCGGAGGGAGCGGGTCATGAGCGGCGTCGAGCGCGAGATCCAGGACGTCCTGGACGAGGGCGCGGCCCGGTCCGGGCGGTTCGGCACCGGGCACCGGGACCTCTGGGCCGCCCTGGCCACGGCGGTCGAGGGCGGCAAGCGCTTCCGGCCGCACCTGCTGACCGAGACCCACGCCGCGCTGGGCGGTACCGAGCCCGGACTCGTGGACCGCGTCGGTGCGGCCCTCGAGATCCTGCACACCTCCTTCGTGGTGCACGACGACGTCATCGACGGCGACGAGGTGCGGCGGGGCCGGCTGAACGTGTCCGGCACCTTCGCCGCGGAGGCCCGACGGCGGGGCGCGGCCGAACCGGTCGCCCACCACTACGGGGCGGCCGCAGGGCTGCTGGCCGGTGACCTGGCCCTCGTCACCGCCACCCGGATGATCGCTAGCTGCGGTGCGCCCCCGGAGGTGACCGAGGACCTGCTGGACCTGCTCGAGGACGCGGTGCACGCCTCCGCGGCGGGCGAGCTGGCCGACGTCGGGCTCGCCCTGCCGGTGGACGGGCGGACGGCGAGCGTGGCGGACGCCGTGCGCGTGGCCGAGCTGAAGACGGCCGTCTACTCCTTCGTGCTGCCCCTGCAGGCCGGTGCCGTGCTGGCGGGCGCCCCGGCGGCGGCGGTGGCGGCGCTGGCCCCGGTCGGCCGTCACCTCGGCATCGGCTTCCAGCTGCTCGACGACCTGCTCGGCGTGTTCGGCGACCCGGAACGCTCGGGCAAGGGCACCCTGTCCGACCTGCGCGAGGGCAAGCCCACCGCGCTGATCGCGCACGCCCGGTCCACCGGCGCCTGGACCGAGTTGCGCGCGCTGGTGGGGAATCCCGCCCTCGACGACCGCGGCGCCGACCGCGCCCGCGCGCTGCTGACGGACTGCGGTGCCCGCCAGCGGGTCACCGCCCTGGCCAACGAGTTCCTCGACGACGCGCTGGCGGCCGCCGGCCGGCCACCCCTGAGCCCGGCGCTGCACGCCGTGCTGGCCGGGATGGCCGAGGAGATCCGGCAGGCGGCGACGTCGGCCCTGCTGGCGGCCCCGGACCGCGGGCGGACGACCGCCCCGGCGTCGGACACGGTGCCCGGCGCGGTGCCCGGTGCCGCTCCCGCAGGCCTGTCGCGCCGCGAGGGGGCCCAGTCGATGGCGGGGCGGTCATGAGCGCCCCGGACCACCGCTATGACGACGTCGCCCAGGCCAGCGCCGCCCAGGTCATCGCCGGCTACTCGACATCCTTCGGCTGGGCGACCCGGTTGCTGGCCCGGCCGGTCCGGACCCACGTGCGGAACATCTACGCCCTGGTGCGGGTGGCCGACGAGATCGTCGACGATCCGGACCCGGCCCTGACCCCGGCATGGCGCCGGGAACAGCTGGACGAGCTCGAGGCCGAGACCTACCGCGCCCTGGACAGCACCCGCAGCTCCAACCTCGTGGTGCACGCCTTCGCGCTGACGGCCCGCCGGTTCGGGATCGGGCCCGGGCTCGTGGGGCCGTTCTTCGCCTCCATGCGCGCCGACCTGGTCCGCTCCCGGCATGACGCCCAGAGCCTGTCCGACTACGTGCACGGGTCCGCCGAGGTGGTCGGCCTGATGTGCCTGCGCGTGTTCACCGGTGGTGACGTGGCGGCCTACGAGCGGCTCCGGCCCGGGGCCGAGCGACTGGGTGCGGCGTTCCAGAAGGTCAACTTCCTCCGTGACCTCGCCGACGACCACGACCAGCTGGGCCGGACCTATTTCCCCGGCCTGGACCCGGCCGCGTTCAGCGACGCCCACCGGGACGAACTCCTGGACGACATCGACGCCGACCTCGCGGCCGCCGCGGAGGCCATCCGGCTGCTGCCCGACTCGAGCCGGCGGGCGGTGCGGGCGGCCCACGCGCTGTACTCGGCGCTGTCCAGGCGCCTGCGGTCCACGCCGGCGGCCCGGATCCGCGAGTCCCGCATCCGGGTCCCGGACGGACAGAAGGCCGTGATCCTGGTGAAGGCCCTGGCAGGAAGGACAGCATGAGCGAGCGAGTCGTGGTCATCGGCGGGGGGATCTCCGGACTGGCCTCCGCGGCCCTGCTGGCGCGGGACGGATACAGCGTGGACCTCGTGGAGGCCCGCGAGGACTTCGGCGGCCGGGCGGGGAGCTGGGAACGGGACGGCTTCCGGTTCGACACCGGACCGTCCTGGTACCTGATGCCCGAGGTCTTCGACCACTTCTTCCGCCTGCTGGGCACCTCCGCCGCCGCCGAGCTGGACCTGCAGCAGCTGGATCCCGGCTACCGGGTGTTCTTCGAGGGGGAGTCCCGGCCGCTGGACATCGCGGCGGACCGGCAGGCCAACGTGGAGCTCTTCGAACAGGTCGAGCCCGGAGCCGGCCGTGCGCTGGAGCGGTACCTCGACTCCGCGCAACGAACCTACGACATGGCCATCGGCCGGTTCCTGTACACCTCCTTCACCTCCTACCGCCCGTTCCTCGACCGCGACCTGCTCACCCAGCTCCACCGACTGGGTCCGCTGCTGCTGGAGTCCCTGGAGCGGTTCACCGGCCGGCACTTCACCGACCACCGGTTGCGGCAGGTGCTCGGTTACCCGGCGGTGTTCCTCGGTTCCTCCCCGGACCGGACCCCGAGCATGTACCACCTGATGAGTGCCCTCGACCTGACCGGCGGGGTGCTGTACCCGCAGGGCGGGTTCACCGGGCTGATCGACGTGATGGTGCGCCTGGCCCGCGAGTCCGGCGTCCGCCTGCACGCGGCGACCCCGGCCACGGCCATCCTCACGGAACCGGCCGGCACCGGTCGCCGCGGGAACCGCGGGGTGCGTGACCTGGTCTCGGGGGCCCGGGCCCGCGCCACGGGCGTGCGCGTGCGCGGACGGGACGGGGCCGAGCGCGTGCTGCCGGCCGACGTCGTGGTCTCCGCCGCCGACCTGCACCACACCGAGACCACCCTGCTCCCGCAGGGCCTGCAGACCTACCCGGAGGCGTACTGGCGCAAGCGCACGTCCGGCCCCGGCGCGGTGCTGGTGATGCTCGGGGTGCGCGGGGACCTGCCGCAACTGCCCCACCACTCCCTGTTCTTCACCCGTGACTGGGACGCCAACTTCGGGGCCATCCGCGCCGGTGACGTCCCGGACCCGGCCTCGGTCTACGTGTGCCGGCCCTCGGCCACGGACCCGCACGTGGCGCCGGCCGGCCACGAGAACCTCTTCGTCCTGGTCCCGATGCCGGCCGATCCCGGCCTGGGCGGCGGAGGGCCGGACGGTGGCGGGGACCCGGCCGTGGAGGCCATCGCCGACGCGGCCATCGACCAGGTCGCCCGCTGGGCGGACGTGCCGGACCTGGCCGAGCGGGTGGTGGTGCGGCGCACCGTGGGACCGGCCGACTTCGCCCGTGACCTCGGGGCCTGGCGGGGCGGCATGCTCGGCCCCGCGCACACCCTGGCCCAGAGCGCCATGTTCCGCACCGGCAACGTCTCCCGCCGCGTGAGGTCCCTCTACTACGCCGGCTCCAGCACTATCCCGGGCATCGGCCTGCCGATGTGCCTGATCAGCGCGGAGATCCTGCTCAAGAGGCTGCGCGGGGACCACTCCGCCAGTCCGCTGGCCGCACCGCTCCTTCCCACGATCGGTGGCCCGACGCCGTCCGGCCCGGTCCCGGCGGCCGGGCCGGCCCCGGTGGGGACGGGGGACTCATGGCGGTGATCTACCTCGTCTCACTGCTGGCCAGCCTCGGCTGCATGGCGCTGCTCGACCGCCGGTTCCGCCTGGTGCTGTGGCGCGCCCCGCGGGCCGGTGCCGTGGTCCTGGCCGTGGGACTGGCCTTCTTCCTGGCCTGGGACCTGGTCGCCATCGCTTCCCAGCACTATGCGGCGGGCACGAGCGAGGCCATGACCGGCATCATGCTGGCTCCCGAGCTGCCGCTGGAGGAGATCCTCTTCATCCTCTTCCTGTGCTACCTGACCCTGGTGCTGCGCGGGCTGCTCGTGCTGGCCCTGGGCGGACGGACACGGACGGAACAGGCGGACCGGACGGCCCGGACGGACCGCCGAGACCGGACTCACCGGCCGGCACGCCGGACGCTGGCGACGGGGGAGCGGTCATGAGCTACCCGGTCCTGGCCCTGGCCTTCCTGGCGCTCGCCGCGGCGGTGGCCGTGGTCGCCACCCGGCGACGGCGGCTCGGGCCGAGGTGGTGGGCCGTCACCGGCCTGACGGTCCTCGCCCTGATGGTCCTGACCGCCGTGTTCGACAACCTCATGATCGCCGCGGACCTGTTCCGGTACAACGAGGAGCTGCTGGTGGGCTGGTATCTGGGCCTCGCGCCCGTGGAGGACTTCGCCTGGCCGCTCGCGGCCGGACTGCTGCTGCCCTCGCTGTGGGAGCTGCTGCACCCCGCCCCCGCCTCTCCTGCCGGCCCCTGGACCAACGCCCGGACCGACGCCCGGAACCACCCCCGGGAGCGGCCATGACGATGGTGCTGGGTGAGGCGACGCGCCAGCTGCTGGGCTCCTCCCGGCCGGTGAGCTGGGTCAACACCGCCTATCCGTTCGCGGCGGCCTACCTGCTCTCGGGCGGCGGGCTCACCGCGGAGCTGGTGATCGGGACCCTGTTCTTCCTGATCCCCTACAACCTGTTGATGTACGGGATCAACGACGTCTTCGACTACGAGTCCGACCTGCGCAATCCGCGCAAGGGCGGCATCGAGGGCATCGTGCTGTCGGACCGGTGGCACGGGGTGACCCTGTGGGCCTCCGGCCTGCTGGCCCTGCCCTTCGTGGTGGCCCTCGTGGCGTTCGGGGACCTGGTCTCGACCCTCGTGCTGGCCGTGACGCTGGCCGCGGTGGTCGGTTACTCGGCCCCGCGGATCCGGCTCAAGGAACGACCGGTGCTGGACTCGATGACCTCGTCCACGCACTTCGTGGGCCCGGCCGCATTCGGCCTGGCCCTGGCCGACGGCGCCTGGACGGTGACGGCGGCCGCCTCCCTCGTGGCGTTCTTCCTGTGGGGCATGGCCTCGCAGGCCTTCGGCGCCGTGCAGGACGTCACCGCGGACCGCGAGGCGGGCATCGGGTCGATCGCCACGGTCCTGGGGACCGCGACCACCGTGCGCGTGGCCATCGGGCTCTACGCGGCGGCCGGCGTCGTGATGGTGCTGGCCGGCTGGCCCGGGGTGCTGGCGGGACTGCTGGCGATCCCGTACATCCTGAGCATCCTGCCGTTCCGGTCCCTGCCCGATGATCGCTGCGAGGAGGCCAACGCCGGCTGGCGGCGGTTCCTGTGGCTGAACATGCTCACCGGTTTCGCGCTCACGATGCTCTTCCTCTGGATCGGCCTGCGTGGCTGAGCGGACCCGCGCCCGGACCCGGGCACGGCCCCTGCGGACGGAGGCCTGGCGGACCCTGAAGGTCGAGGGACGGTGGACCGGACTCGTCGCGGACGCCGCAGCCGTGCTCACCGTGGTCAGCCTGCTGGCCGGCCTGCTCGACGGTGCCGTGGCGGTCGCCCTGTTCGCCCTGGTGCTGCTGGGCCACGTGGTGATCCGGCTCGCCCCCCTGCGGCCCGCCGTGCAGGCCGCGACCGCCGTGGCCCTGCCGGCCGCCGCCTGGGCGGCCATGGCCGACGCCTACCAGCGGGTCTCCTGGCTGGACATCGCCGCGCACTTCGCCGTGACCGGGCTGCTCGCCGTCCTGGTCACGGCCGGGGTCTACCGGGCGGGCTGGCTCCGCCCGGGTGGGGCCGCCGCCGGGACCGTCCTGCTCGCCACCGCCCTGGGGGTGCTGCTCGCCGTGGCCTGGGAGTTCGGGGAATGGGTGGGCCACACCTATCTGGATCCGGCCATCCAGGTCGGGTACGACGACACGATCGGGGACCTGGCCGCCGGCCTGGCCGGTTCCCTGACCGCGGGCGTGCTGTACCGCCGGCTGACCGCGGACGGCAGGACGCCGTGACCGCGGGCGACCACGACGTCACCGTGGTGATCCCCGCACGCAACGACGCGGTCCTGCTGGATCGGTGCCTGCGCGCACTGGCCCGCCAGACCCGGGAGCCGGCGGAGGTGATCGTGGTGGACAACGCCTCCACCGACGCCACGGGCGAGGTCGCACGGGCCCACGGGGCCACCGTGGTCCAGGAGGAGCGGATCGGGATCTGGGCCGCCGCGGCGGCCGGTTATGACGCCGCGTCCAGTCCGGTCATCGCCCGGCTGGACGCGGACTCCGTGCCGCCCGCGGACTGGGTCCAGAAGGTGGCGGCCGGGCTGCGGCGCCGGCCGTCCGCCGTGGCGCTCACGGGCTGGGGGGTCTTCGAGGACCTGCCCAGGCCCGTGGGGGTGCCGGTGGCGACCCTCTACCTCGGCGCCTACTACGTCCTGGGCCACGCGGCGGCCGCGGGCCCCGTGCTGTGGGGGTCGAACATGGCCCTGCGCCGCACGGCCTGGCACCAGGTCAGGGATCGGGTGCACCGCTGGGAGCGGGAGGTGCATGACGACATGGACCTCGCCCTGGTTCTCGGCCCCGGCCAGGCGGTGAGCTTCGATCCCCGGCTCGTGGTCGGCGTCTCCGCGCGATCGCTCAAGGGGGCCTCCCAGCTCGTGCGGCGGGTGCGTCGTGCCCGGCGCACCCTGGAGCTGAACTTCCGCGAGGCCCAGCCGTGGGAACGGTGGGCGGAACGGCTCAGGGCCGCTCCCAGTCCTCGATAGGACCCGGCACCACCTGGAACAGCGGATGGACCTCCGGATCGGTCACCGCGCGGAGTGCGGCGTGCCGGTCCGGGCTGCGCTCGGCGAGCTTGGCCAGCAGGTGCTGCCACTCGAAGGCCACCTGGCCCTCCGTGACCGGGATGGGCCTCACCGGCATCGTCGGTGACACGGGCGGCACGGGCGGCACGGGTGGCACGGGCGGGATGCCCGGGGGTGTCACCGACGGGGTGCCCTCAGCCCCGGATGCCCCGGATGCCCCGGGCGCTCCGGGTGTCCCGTCCTTTGTGCCCGTACCCGTACCCGTCTCGGACGCCGCCGGCGGACAGTCGATCCGGGAGCGGTCGAAGCGGTAGCCGCGCCGCTCGGCCTCGTCGGCCAGGGCGGCCAGGTACGCACCCATCGCCGCAGGGGTGTCCGCGTGCCGCCGGAAGCGGACCAGCTGTGGATGGGATCGGTAGCCGCGCGTGCGCCCCGCCAGGACCGCCTGGGCCAGCAGGGCCTCCCGCCAGCCGCCGGTCAGGCCGGGTCGGTCGAGGTACCGGGGGTGCAGGGTCCACAGGCGCATGCACCCATCCTCTCGCGGATGCCGCCCACCCGTTCCCGATGTGCTCCCGGAGGGGTCAGCGGGACCGGCCCCGGCCGGCGTCGATCGTCTCGACGGCCGGTTCATCGGTCGCGCCGGACCGGGCCCGCCGGTGGCGCCAGGCGGCGATCCCCGCGAGGACGGCGGCGCCGGCCAGGAACGGCAGGCCCAGCCGCCACACCTCCCACTCCACCTGCGTGGCCAGCGCGATGCAGGACATCAGCCCGGCGACCGGCAGGAACGCGGGCACCCGGAAGTGACGGTGCCCCACCGCGTCGCGGCGCAGCACGAGCACGGCGGCGTTGACGGCCGCGAACACCACCAGCAACAGCAGGACCATCGTGCTGGCCAGGATGTCCAGGGTGCCGGTGAGGGCCAGGACCAGGGACAGGGCGGTGGTGACCAGGATGGCCACCCACGGGGTGCGGCGCCGGGGCAGCAGCGCGGCCAGCACCGGCGGCAGCAACCCGTCCCGGGCCATCCCGTAGGCCAGCCGGGAGGACATGATGCCGGTGAGCAGCGCGCCGTTGGCCACCGCCACCAGGGCGATGACGCTGAAGACCACGGGCGGGATGATGCCGGCGGCCTCGACCACCTGCAGCAACGGGGCGGTGCTGGCGGCCAGCTCCTCGGTGGGGATCACCGCCGAGGCGGCCATGCCGACCAGGGCGTAGACGACGCCGGCCACGGCCAGCGCCCCGAACAGGGCCCGCGGGTAGGACCGTGAGGGGTCCTTGGTCTCCTCGGCGACGTTCACGCTCGTCTCGAAGCCCACGTAGGAGTAGAAGCCCAGGACGGCACCGGCCAGCACCGCGGAGACCGGACCGCGCTCCGGCGTGCCCAGCTCGACCAGCCGGCCCAGGTCCCCCTCGCCGCGGGCGAGCACGACCACGCCCAGGGCGATCACGAGCAGCAGGCCGGAGACCTCGATGATCGTCGCCACCCGGTTGGCCCCCATCGACTCCGTGATGCCGCGGGCGTTCAGCGCGGCCAGCAGTCCCAGGAACACGATGACCACCAGGGCCGTGGGCAGGGTGATGAACTCGGTCAGGTAGTCGCCGGCGAAGCCGAGGGCCAGGGCTCCCACGGAGACGATCCCGGCGGACAGCATGCAGAACCCGACGAGGAATCCGGTGAACGGCCCGAAGGCACGGGTGGCGTAGTGCGAGGAGCCCCCGGCCCGCGGGTACTTCGTCGCCAGTTCGGCATAGGACCCCGCGGTCAGCAGGGCCAGCACCAGGGCCGCCACCAGGGGGACCCAGACGGCCCCGCCGGAGAGGCCGGCGATCTCGCCGACCAGGACGTACACCCCGGCCCCGAGGACGTCACCCAGGATGAACAGGAACAGGCCCGTGGTGGTGACCGTGCGGCGCAGGGACCGGGTCTCGCCGGAGGCTGTGGTGGAGGGCATGGGATCACAGTAGACGGCGCCGGGGCGGGGTGCCGAGTCCCCGTGCGCATCCGGGGTCTGAGAGGGTGCGATGCGCACGGGGCCCCTCTACGATGACGGTGTTCGCCTCCCCGCGCGGGACGCGTCCGCCATCGGATCCCGCAGGACGGAACAGGACGGATGCAGCATGGACCCCAGGACGTCCCTCTGGCATGACACCCACCCGGTCCCCGCCACCGGCACCGACCACCTCTCCCCGGGTGACCGGTTCGACACCGTGGTCGCCGGCGCGGGCTTGACCGGGCTGGCCACCGCCGTCCTGCTGGCGCGCGCGGGCCAGCGCGTGGCCGTGGTCGAGGCCCGCTCGGTGGGGGCCGTGGCCACCGGGAACACCACCGCGAAGGTCTCGCTGCTCCAGGGCACCACCCTGGCGGAGATCAGCCGTCACCAGTCGGACCAGGTGCTGCGCTCCTACGTGGAGGGCAACCGCCGGGGGCAGTCCTGGCTGCTGCGCTACCTGGACGAGAACGGGATCGACTACCAGCGCAGGCCCGCCTACACCTACGCCACCACCCACGAGGGCCTGTCCCGGCTGCACTCCGAGCTGGAGGCCGACCGCGCCGCGGGCCTGGACGTGACCTGGACACGGGAGACGGACCTGCCCTACCCCGTGGCCGGGGCGATCCGGCTGGAGGACCAGGCGCAGGTGCACCCGATGCAGGTGCTCGACGCCCTGGCCACCGAGTTCCGCCGGCTCGGCGGGACGCTGGTGGAGGGGGTGCGGCTCACGGGCGCGGGCTACCGGTCCCCGCTGGCCGTTCACACCTCCGCGGGGGAGATCAGGGCCGGGCAGCTGGTCCTGACCACAGGGGCCCCGGTCCTGGACCGCGGCGGTTACTTCGCCAAGCTCAGTCCACACCGTTCCTACGCACAGTCCTACCGGGTGCCGGGGCCCGTTCCCCAGGCGATGTACCTCTCCGCGGACAGTCCGTCCCGCAGCCTGCGCACGGCCCCCATCGACGACGGTGAGCTGCTGCTCGTGGGCGGCAACGGCCACGTGGTGGGGCGATCGGCCTCACCGCAGGCCGCCGTGGACGCCCTCGAGGCGTGGACCCGGGAGCACTTCCCCGGAGCGGAGCGCACGCACGCCTGGTCCGCGCAGGACTACCGCTCGGCCAACCTCGTCCCCTTCGTGGGGACACTGCCCCGCGGCGGTGGCCACGTCTACCTGGCCACCGGCTTCAACAAGTGGGGCCTGACCAACGGCGTGTCGGCCGCCCTGCGGATCTCCGCGCAGATCCTCGGCGGTGCCACGGACTGGGCCAGGCCGATGGATCGTCGCCTCACCTCGCCGGCCGACCTGCTGACCGGCCTGAGGGACAACGCCGCCGTCGGTGCCCGGTTGGCCGGCGGCTGGACGTCGGCCGCACGCAGACCCCTGCCCCAGGAGCCTCCGGCCGAGGGCCAGGGCACGGTGGGCCGGGACCACGGCCGGCCCGTGGCGGTCTCCACGGTGGACGGGGTGACCTGCCGGATGTCGGCGGTCTGCCCGCACCTGGGCGGCATCGTCTCCTGGAACGACGCCGAGCGCTCCTGGGACTGCCCACTGCACGGATCACGCTTCACCGCGGACGGCACCCTGCTCGAGGGGCCGGCGGTCACGGGCCTGCGGGCACCCACGGATGCCAGGGGGCGGGCGGACTGAGAGCCGTTCCCCGCAACGGGAGGACCGTGGCCGAGGGGTCGGGGGTGGTGCCCTATGCTGGTGCCACATCGTGAACGACAGGGGAGCGCCGCCCGGCGCTGAGAGTGCGCCCAGCGCAGACCCTCGAACCTGCTCCGGTTAGTACCGGCGAAGGAAGTCGAGTTCTCCGATGGAGCGTGGGGCCCGGTGCCTGACGCGCCCGGATCCCGAGGGTTCGGGCGGCGTGCGTTCCATTCCCCTCCTTGGATCCTTGAGGAGGACATCACATGGTCTCGACGCAGACCCCCGGCAGTGATCACCAGGCCACCCCGCCGGCCGGTACACCGGACCGTCCCGGGCGCTCCCGCCCACACCACGACCCGCGCGGCCCCGCCCACCGCACCTCCGCCCACCGCACCTCCTCCCGCCACACCTGGCGCGTGGTGGACATCGTCGTGGCCGCCGTCGTCGCCGTGGCCAGCGGCGTGGTCTTCTGGGCCTGGAACCTGGCCTATGCGGGACTGGGCGGGGTGTTCCTGGCGTTCCCGCCGTCGTCGGGACTGGTCGCCGGCATGTGGCTGTTCCCGGCGGTCCTGGGTGCACTGCTGATCCGCAGACCGGGTGCCGCGCTGTTCACGGAACTGGTGGCTGCCGCCGTCTCCGCGTTGCTGGGGTCCCAGTTCGGCCTGACCGTGCTGGCCTCCGGACTCGTCCAGGGCATCGGGGCCGAGCTGGTCTTCCTCCTGTTCCTCTACCGTCGCTTCACCCTTCCCGTGGCCCTGCTGGCCGGTGCCGCCGCGGGAGTGGCCTGCGGTCTCAACGAGGCCTTCCTGTTCGCCTGGTTCCCCGAGTACACGCTGGCCTGGAAGTGGCTCTACGTGGGGTTCACCGGCATCTCCGGGATCGTCATCGCCGGCCTGCTGAGCTGGCTGGCCACCCGCGCCCTGGCGGCCACGGGCGCACTGGCCGCCCTCCCGTCCCGCGGCGCCCACCGGGAACCGGCGGGCCGGGGGTGACCGCGGCCACCGTCACCGCGCAGGGCTGGGGCTGGCGGCACGCCGGACGCGACCGGGCCGCCGTCGCCGGCCTGGACCTGACCATCCCACCGGGGCAGCGGGTCCTGCTCGCCGGGCCCTCCGGGGCCGGGAAGTCCACTCTGCTGCACGGACTGGCCGGCGTGCTGGACCCGGCGGACGACTCGGAGGAGACCGGCCGGCTGCTGCTGGACGGCGTGCCCACCCGCGAGCTGCGCGGCCACGCCGGGTTGGTGCAGCAGGACCCCGAGACACAGGTGATCCTCTCGCGCGTGGGGGACGACGTGGCCTTCGGCGCGGAGAACCTCCGCGTCCCGCCGGACGAGATCTGGGACCGGGTCCGACACGCCCTGGCCGCGGTCGGGCTGGGGGAGGACGAGGGCATCGCCCTGTGGCGGGACACGTCGCGACTGTCCGGCGGGCAGAAGCAACGGATGGCCCTGGCCGGGGTCCTGGCCATGCGCCCGCCGCTGGTCCTGCTCGACGAGCCGACCGCCAACCTCGACCCCGCCGGTGTGCTCGAGGTCCGCGACGCCGTCCTGGCGGTGGTCGAGGCCATCGGCGCCACCCTCGTGGTCGTGGAGCACCGGCTCGGGACGTGGGCCCGGCACGTGGACCGGTTGCTCGTCCTGGAACCGGGCGGGGGCATCAGCCACGACGGCACCCCCGCCGCGCTGCTCGCACCCGGCCCCGTCCGGGAGGAACTGGCCGCGGCCGGGGTGTGGGTGCCCGGGGTGGTGCCCGAACCCGTCACCCCCGCCCCCGGTGGTCCGCGGCCGGCCGCGGAGCCCTCCGGACCGGCACGGAGCCCGCGACGGGACCCTGCCGGTCACCGGGACCCTGCCGGTCACCGGGACCCTGCCGGTCACCGGGACCCCACGGGGACCGCGCTGTTGTCCGCCCGGGACCTGGCGGTGTCCCGGCACGCGGTGAGGCCCGGCTGGCGCCGCCGCCTCGGGCCACCGCCGGTCCCGGTGCAACACGGACTGGACGTGACCGTGGAGGCCGGGGAGGCCGTCGTCGTGACCGGGCCGAACGGGGTGGGCAAGTCCACGCTGCTGCTGACCCTGGCCGGGCTCATCCCGGCCCACGCCGGGACGCTGACCGCCACCGCCGCCCTGAAGGGACACGGGGTCCGGCTGCCGGACGACCCCCACCGCTGGCCCGCCCGGGACCTGGTGAGCCGGATCGGCACGGTGTTCCAGGAGCCCGAGCACCAGTTCGTCGCGGCCACGGTGCGCGAGGAACTGGCCTTCGGGCCGCGTCACGCCCGGGACCACCGGACGGGCACGCTGCGGTGGTCGGCCGCACAGGCCCGGGGCCGCGCCGACGAATTGCTCGAGGCCATGGGACTAACCGGACTGGCCGAGGTCAACCCCTTCACGCTCTCCGGTGGGGAGAAGCGCCGGTTGTCCGTGGCCACCGTGCTGGCCACGGGCCCGGACGTGGTGTTCCTCGACGAGCCGACCTTCGGGCAGGACGCCAACACCTGGGCGGTGCTGACCGGGATGCTGCGCCGGCTCGTCACCGAGGGCAGCTCCGTCGTCGCGGTGACCCATGACCAGGACTTCGCCGCGGCCCTCGACGCCCGGGTGGTGGAGCTGACATGAGCGCCGTCCTGACCGCCCCGGCCCCCTCCCGCCCCGTGGCGGGCTCCCCGATGGAGCGGGCCCACCCGCTGGCGAAACTGGCCGCCCTGCTGCCGGTCACCGCCGTGCTGGTGGCGTCCATGGACTGGGTGTCCTCGGGCCTGGTGCTGTTGGCGGCGGTGGCCCTGCTGCCGTTCTCGGGCATCCGCGCCGGGGAGTTCCTGCGCCGGGCGTGGCTGCTCGTGGCCGCCGCGCTGGCCTCGGCGTGGGGCACCGCGCTGGTCGGCCAGGACACGGGGCGGATGCTGCTGGAGGCCGGACCGGTGTCCGTCTCGGAGGGGTCGGCGTTGGCCGGAGCCGCGACGGGCCTGCGCATCCTGGCGGTCGCCCTGCCCGGAGTGATCGTCTTCGCGACCACGGATCCCACCGACCTGGCCGACGCGCTGGCCCAGCGGCTGCGTCTGCCCGCGAGGTTCGTGCTCGGCTCGCTGGCCGCCTTCCGGCTTCTCGCCATGCTGACCGAGGAGTGGCGCGTGCTGGGCCACGCCCGGCGTGCGCGGGGCGTGGGCGCCGGCGGGGGCCCGGTCCGCCGCACGACGTCGTGGCTGGGACAGGTGTTCGGGCTGCTGGTGCAGGCCATCCGCCGTGCCAGCCGGCTGGCCGTCACCATGGAGGCCCGAGGCTTCGGGGCCGGCGCCCGGACATGGGCCCGGACCTCGGTCTTCACCGCGGGGGACGTCCGGCTCGTCCTCGGTGGGTGCGCCCTGGCCGCGCTGGCCGCCGGCCTGGCCCTGGGGACGGGGGCGTGGAACCTGGTCTGGGCCTGAACCCGCCCCGGGCCTGAACCTGCCCGGGGCCGGACTCAGTGCAGCGGGCCGTGCCGCCCGGGGGACCTGTCCTCGTCCAGGAAGGCCGAGAGCCGGTCGGTCAGGTCCCGGTCCACGTCCAGCGCGACCCCGTCCAGGGAGGTCACCGGGGCCACCCCGCGCACGGAGGACACGAGCCACACGCCGTCCGCGTCGAACAGGTCCGACGGCTCCAGCGGACCGTAGCCGAGGTCCCAGCCGGCCGCCTGGGCGGCGGCGAAGATGGTGCCCTGGCTGGTGCCCGGCAGGATCCCGGAGCTGCGCAGCGGCGTGACCAGCTCCACGGCGTCCGGGCCGTCGGCGGCCGGGACCCGGCGGGCCAGCAGCACGGTCGAGGTGGGGCCCTCGAGCACCTTGCCGTCGGAGGAGACGAAGATGACGTCGTCGGCCCCCTGGGCGGCGGCGAAGCGCATGGCCGCCATGTTCACGGCGTAGCTGAGGGTCTTCGCGCCCATCAGCAGCCACGGGGCCCGCTCGGAGACGGAGGAGTCGAAACCGCGGTCCAGGAGCAGGACGGACAGGCCGCGCTCGCGCCCGGACGCCAGGCCGGGGGAGACGGGGGAGACCAGTACCCAGTACGTACCGGTCAGTGCGGGTGCGTCCGGGGCGGTCCCCGCGGTGATGTCCTTCAGCTCGCCGTCGGATCCGGTGTCCGCGGTGCCCCGCACGTAGTGCCCGCCGCCGGGGGCGCCCTCGGGGCCCCGCGTGGCCACGAGCTTGACCACGGCGTCCCTGCCCGGGTTCCCGGCCGCGTACGCGCTCAGCCCGGTGACCGCCGCCTGGCGCCAGGCCTGGGCGTCCGGGACCGGCAGGTCGAGGGAGGCGGCCGAGGAGATCAGCCGCTCCAGGTGGGAGTCCTCCTTGCGGATCCGGTGCCCGGTGTCCCCGGCGAGGGCGGTCATCGTCTCGAAGATCCCGTCCCCGCGGGTCAGGCCCTGGTCCGTGACCAGCACGGCAGGCTGCCGTGGATCGGCGACCCGGGTGCCGACCCCGTCCGCGGACGGGTCGAGGAACACGACCACGGAGCCGCCGGGCTCCGGGATGAATGATGCGGAGTGGTGCGTCATGGACCCCAGACTACGCATCCGTCCCCGCGTTCCGAGCACACCGTCGGGTGCGCGCCGGCACCGGCACACACCCGACGGTGGCCTCGGCCGGGCGGGCAGCGGACCGCGCGGTCCCGTCAGACCCGGGCCGGTTCCGGTTCGGGGGCCGCCTCGCCGGCGCCGTCACCCGGGGTGCCCTGCCTGGCCGCGTCAGCCGCCGGCCGGCCGGGCCCCGCGGAGGCGTGGTCGCGTTCCAGGGCGGCGCCCTCCACGTCCACGTTCGGCAGGATCCTGTCCAGCCACCGCGGCAGCCACCAGGCGGCGTCGCCGACCAGGTGCATCAGGGCGGGCATCAGCAGCAGCCGCACCAGGAAGGCGTCCAGCAGCACCCCGAAGGCCAGGCCGAAACCGATGGGCCGGATCATGGCGGACTCGGCGAAGACGAACCCGCCGAACACGGAGATCATGATGATCGCCGCGGCGGCGACCACGGCCCGGCCCGCGTGCAGGCCGTCCATCACGGCCACCCGGGCCGGGGCCCCGTGGGCGTAGGACTCGCGCATGCCGGAGGAGATGAACAGCTGGTAGTCCATCGCCAGGCCGAACAGCACGCCCACCATGATGGTCGGCAGGAAGGCCAGGATCGGCCCCGGGTTGTGCACCCCGAACACCGCGGACAACCAGCCCCACTGGTAGATGGCCACCACGCCGCCCATGGCCGCGAAGACGGACAGGATGAACCCGCCGGTCGCGATCAGCGGGACCACCAGCGAGCGGAACACCAGGATCATGATGAGCAGGGACAGCCCGACGACGACGCCCAGGTAGAGCGGCAACGCACCGGAGAGCTTGTCCGCGACGTCGATGAACCCACTGGTCATGCCGGCCACGGCCAGGCCGGAGGCCTCTCCGGCCGGGGCGGTGGCCCGCAGGTCGTGCACCAGTTCCTCGGTCGAGACCGCGTTGGGTCCCTCGGCCGGGATGACCTGGAACATCATCATGGTGGAGTCCTCGTTGACGGCGGCCGGGACCACCACCTCCACGTGCTCCAGGGACGCCAGCTGCTCGCCGACGGCGACCTGCTGGTCCATGACCTCGCCCTCGTCCAGGCCGGCGGGCAGATCGGCGGTCACCACGAGCGGGCCGTTGTACCCCTCCCCGAAGGCCTCACCGAGGGCCGTGTAGGACTGGTACGCGGCCGACTCCGGCGGTTCGGAGCCACCGTCCGGCAGTCCCAGGCGCATGGAGAAGAACGGGATGGCCACGATCGCCAGGGCGAGCACGGAGCCCAGGGAGATCAGCACGGCCCGGCCGGTGGGCATGGCCGCGCGCCGCGGGCCGGCACCGTGGGACCGGCGGGCCTGAAGATGGCCGGCGGAGGCCGACTCGCGGCCGCGCTCCTCCTGGCGGCGCAGTCCCGCCTCCACCGCGCGGACCTCCTGCTCCCGCTGCAGGCGCCCGCGTTCCGTGCGGCTCAGCGCGCGGTGGCCGATCAGCCCGAGCAGCGCGGGGGTGAGGGAGACGGCGATGAGCACGGCGATCAGCACGCAGAAGGCGCCCACGGTGCCCATCAGGCCCAGGAACGGGATGCCGGTGACGTTCAGCGCGGCCAGCGCGATGATCACGGTCAGGCCCGCGAACACCACGGCGTTGCCGGAGGTGCCGTTGGCCAGGCCGATCGACTCGTGCAGCGGGGCGCCGTCCTTGAGCTGGCGGCGGTGCCGGTTGACGATGAACAGCGCATAGTCGATGCCCACGGCCAGGCCGAGCATGAGGCCCAGCACGGGGGTGACCGAGAGCATCTCGATCATGCCGGAGAACGCCAGGGACCCGGCGGCCCCGATGCCCACGCCGATCAGGGCGGTGAGGATCGGCAGGCCCGCGCCGATGAGGGTGCCGAGCATGATGACCAGCACGATGGCGGCCACGACCAGGCCGATGACCTCGGCCGGGCCCACGATGTTGGGGATGGTCTGGGACAGCGAGGTGGTCGGCAGCACCTCGACGCCCTCGATGTCCGCGTCCTCCAGGGCGGAGACCACGGCGCCCTGGATGTCCTCGGTGACGTCCAGGGTGGGCCGGTCGAACACCACGTTCCCGACGGCGGTGCTCCCGTCCTCGGAGACGGTGCGGTAGTCCCCGGCCAGGGCCAGCAGGTCCTCGCCGCGGTCGAGGTCGGCGCTGCCGGCCTCGGCCTCCACCGCGCCCTCCTCCAGCTGCGTCCGCTGCTGCTCGAGCTGGGCGCGGCCCTCCTCGAGCTGGGCGCGGCCGGCGTCCAGCTGGGCCTGCTGGGCGTCCAGCTGGGCGGTCACCGCCGGCGGGGCACCGGCCGCCTCTGCCTGGGCCCGGCCGGCGCCGAGTTCGGCCTGTCCGGCGTCCAGCTGCCGCTCGGAGGCGTCCAGCTGCTCCTCGGCCCGGGCGATCTGTTCCCGCCCGGACTCGACCTGCTCCTGCCCCTCGGCCAGCTGGGCGCGGCCGTCCGCGATCCGGGCACGCTGGTCGGACAGCTCGGCCTCGGTGGTGAAGGGGTCCACCACGGAGTCCACGCCCTCCAGGCCCTCGACCTCGGAGAGCACCTCGCCGATGCCCTGGCGCTGGTCCTCGGTGAGCTCCGTGCCGTCGGTGGTGCGGAACACCACCGAGCCGGTGCCGTTGGCCGCCTCGGGGAACTCCTCCTGCAGCCGGTCCGTGACCTGGGACGTCGGGGTGCCGGGGATCGTGATGGAGGTGGTGAGGGTGCCGCCGAAGGCCAGGAACCCGCCCACGGACAGGGCCAGCGCCGCCAGCCAGGCGACGATGGCGACCCAGGGCCGGCGGGACGAGGCGAAACCGAGGCGGTAGAGCAGTTCGGCCATGAGGGGCGCTCCTTCGGGAGGGAAAGGCTGCAGCGGGGACCGGGGGCGGCGCATCATGGGCAGAGTCCGCCGGCGGGTCCGGCGACCACTATAGTAGACGGACCGTCTCGTATTGAAACAGGGTCCCCACCGGCCCCCGGTGCCCGAGAGGGTGCCAGGCACCCGGGGCGGGGGACCGGCCGGCACAGGAGGTCATCGGTGAACGCAGCATCAGAGCCTGCTTCCGCAGAACAGCGGGGGCGTCCGCGCAGTGAGAGGGCCCGCGTCGCCGTCCTGACCGCCGCCGCCGACCTCATGCTGGTCGGCGGATTCGAGCACCTCACCGTCGAGGGCATCGCCGCGGCGGCGGGCGTCGGCAAGCAGACGGTCTACCGCTGGTGGGGATCCAAGGCCGAGGTGGTCGTGGAGGCCATCGCCGAGAAGTACCTGGACGTGCCGATCGGCGGGCCGGTGGACACCGGGGACCTGCGGGCGGACCTGCGGGCGTGGCTGCTGGAGATCCGTGACCGGGTCGAGGAGGGGGACACCTCCCGGCTGGTGCAGGCCATCATGTCCGCCCTGGCCGCGGCGGGAGAGACGGCCGAGGCGATCGACGAGGCCCTGATCCAGCCGATCATGACCGGCCTCGACGCCAGGTTCCACGCGCATGACCGCGCCCACCCGCGCTCCCTGCCGGCGCCGCCGTCGTTCCTGGCCGAGACCGTGGGCGCGAACCTGCTGCTGCACGTGATGTTCGGCCGGCCGCTGGACGAGGAGCGGATCGGGCGGTTGCTGGACCTGGTGGCTCCGGCCGCACCGTAGGCTGAGGGGATGCTCTGGCCGCTCGCCGAGTTCGGCAACTATCCCCAATGGCTGACGATCCTGTCCTGGATCATCGACGTCGGCATCCGCGTGCTGCTGCTCGGCATCGTGCCGGGCGGCCGCCGGCCCGCCGTGGCGATGGCCTGGCTGCTGGTCATCTTCTTCCTGCCGCTGCCCGGTCTCGTGCTGTTCCTGCTGCTGGGCTCGTTCCGGCTCGGTGGCCAGCGCCGGTCCCGGCAGCGCTCGGTCAACGAGGCCCTGGGCCGCGCCACCTCGCACCTGACCCTGCCCAACGAGGCCGGCCACGCGCCCCTGTACGTGGCCTCGGCCGCGCAGCTGACGCGGAACCTGACCAGTTTCCCCATGCTCGACGGCAACCACTTCGAGTTCATCACCGACTACCGCGCCTCGATGCAGCGGATGGCCCAGGACATCGACCGGGCGACGGACTACGTCAACCTGGTCTTCTACATCGCGGCGCTGGACCCCGAGGGCCGCGAGGGGTACACCAACGAGGTGCTGGACGCCCTGGAACGGGCGAAGGCCCGCGGGGTGCGGGTGCGGATCCTGTTCGACCACATCGCCTCGCTGCGCGTGCCGGGATACCGGAAGCTGGTCCGCCGGCTGGACGCGGCCGGGCTGGAGTACCACCCGGCCATGCCCGTGATGCCGCTGCGCGGCAAGTACCAGCGCCCCGACCTGCGCAACCACCGCAAGATCCTCGTGGTGGACGGGCTGATCGGCTACACCGGGTCGCAGAACCTCATCGAGCCCGGGTACAAGCGGCGCTCGGCCCACCGCATGAACCGGCAGTGGGTGGACCTGATGGCCCGGATCACCGGGCCCACCGTGGCCTCACTGGACCTGGTCTTCGCCACCGACTGGTTCTCCGAGACGGGGGACACCCTCGAGGGCCAGCTGCGGGACCCCACCGAGGAGGAGCTGAACGAGCAGGACGGTTCGATCGCCCAGGTGGTGCCCTCCGGTCCCGGGTTCTCCAACGAGAACAACCTGCGCCTGTTCAACCACCTCTTCTACGCCGCCAAGCGCCGGCTCGTGGTGGTCTCGCCGTACCTGGTGCCGGACGACTCGATGCTCTACGCCCTGACCACCGCCGCCCAGAAGGGCGTCCACGTGGAACTGTTCGTGTGCCGCAAGGCCGACCAGTTCATGGTCCACCACGCCCAGCAGTCCTACTACGACGCCCTCCTGGCCGCCGGCATCCGCATCTGGCGCTACCCGGATCCGAACGTCCTGCACGCCAAGCTGTTCACCGTGGACGACGACGTGGCCGTCTTCGGGTCCTCCAACATGGACATGCGCTCGTTCTCGCTGAACATGGAGGTCTCCGTGCTCACGGTGGGCTCGGAGATGGTCGAGGCCCTCACCGAGGTGATCGAGCAGTACCGGGAAGTCTCCGAGGAGCTGACCAAGGAGGAGTGGGACGCCCGTCCGCGGGCCCAGCGCTGGGTGGACAACGTCTTCCGCCTCACCTCGGCCCTGCAGTGAGCCGGTGAGGCTCCCGGACCGGTTCAGGCCAGCTGGCCGAGCACCTCGTTGAGCGCCTCCGTCGAGGAGGGGTGGGTCCAGATGCCGTCCCGCAGCGCGGAGGCGGTGACCTGCGCCCGCATGGCCAGGGCCACGAGGTTGACGACCTCCTGGGAGTCCACGTGGAACAGCCGGGCGCCGAGCACCTGGTCGGTGTGCGCGTCCACCACCACCTTGATGACCCCGCGCGGGTCGTCGACCGCCTTCGGCCGCGGCATCGCCTTGATCCCGGTCACCTTCGCGAAGGCCACCCGCACGTCCCGGCCGGCCTCCCGGGCGGCGCGTTCGGTCAGGCCCACGGAGGAGAACGGCGGCGTGAGGAAGAGGGTGGCCGGCACCCCCGCCCGGTCGCCGACCCGGCGTGAGCCGTCCCCGTCCAGTGCGCTGAGCACCACCCGGTGGTCGTCCAGGGACAGGTAGGTCTGCTGCTGCCCGCCGTGCACGTCACCCATCGCGAAGACCCGGTCGGCGGAGGTGCGCAGCTGGTCGTCCACCACGATCGCGCCCCGGTCGTCCACCTCGATCCCGGCGGCGTCCAGTCCGAGCCCCTCGGTGGCCGGGCGCCGTCCGGTGGCGAACAGCACCGCGTCCACCGTGGGGCCGGTGCCCTCCTCGAGCTGGACCGTCACACCGTCCGGCCCGTCCTGCAGTCCCGTGACCGAGGCGCCGGTGCGCACGGTGATGCCCGCACCGATGAGCACCTCGGCGACGGCGTCCGCGACGTCCTCGTCCTCATGCGGCAGGATGCGCCGGCCGCGGTTCAGCACGGTCACCTCGGCACCGAAGCCGGAGAACATCGAGGCGAACTCCAGCCCCACCGGCCCGCCGCCGACGATCGCCAGCCGCCGCGGGAAGGGCCTCACGTGCTGCAGGGAGGTCGAGTCGTGCACGCGGGGCCCGTCCGCACCCGGCAGGTCCGGGACCACCGGGGCGGAGCCGGTGTTCACCACGACGGTGCGTCCGGTGATGCGCATCCGCTCGGCCCGCCCGGACCCGCCGGCGGAGGGCGTCACCTCGACCTGGCGCTCACCGACGAAACGGGCCCGGCCGTCCACGACGGTGACGGTGTCACGGTCGAAGAGCAGGTGGAAGC
This sequence comes from uncultured Citricoccus sp., assembly GCF_937871995.1. NCBI lineage: Bacteria > Bacillati > Actinomycetota > Actinomycetes > Micrococcales > Micrococcaceae > Citricoccus > uncultured Citricoccus sp. The sequence continues at coordinate 58,203 of NZ_CALMQR010000069.1, forward strand.
TGGTGTCGTTGAGCCTGCCGGTCAGCGAGTCACGGCGCCGGACGGCGGATTCGAAGAACTGCTGCACATCGTCCTGGTCACGGCGGGTGGAGGCCGAGTGGATCAGGGCCTTGGTGGGCACGCAGGCGACGTTGATGCAGGCACCCCCGTACATGGCCGCCGACTGTTCCACGAGGGCCACGGTCCTGCCGGTCCCGGCGGCCGCCGCGGCGAAGGTCTTGCCTCCCTTGCCCCAGCCGATGACCAACACGTCCACCTCGAGGTGGCGCGGCGTGCCGCCGGCCCGGGTGGTCGCGTCAGGGGTGGTCCGGGGTGTTCGGGCGGGATCGGTCATGGTCCTCACCGTAGTCCCGCGCGCAACCGTCCTGTCAGTACCGCGGTCCCTCGGCGTCGTCGTCGGGGAACGCCGCCCCGAGCACCCTGAGGACGCCGTGGGCCTTGGTGCGCACCTCGTCCCACTCCTCCTCCGGCACCGAGTCCGCGGTGATGGCCCCGCCGACGCCGAGCGACAGCCGCGTCCCGCCGCTCCCGGGCCCCGCCGGGCCGGTGGCGACCAGGGTGCGGATCAGCACGCTGAGGTCGGCCGCGCCGTCGTCGGACAGGTACCCGGCCACGCCCGAGTAGACCCCGCGCGGTCCGGACTCCAGTCGCTCCAAGATCTCCATGGTGGAGATCTTCGGGGCGCCGGTCATCGACCCCGGGGGGAAGGCCGCCGCCACCGCCTCCGCCCGGGCGACGCCGGGTTCCAGGTGCGCGGTCACCGTGGACACCATCTGGTGGACGGTGGGGTAGGACTCGATCGCGCACACCCGCTCGGTGGCCAGCGTGCCGGGCACGGCCACCCGGGACAGGTCGTTGCGGGCCAGGTCCGTGATCATGATGTTCTCCGCCCGGTCCTTGGCCGAGGACGCCAGTTCCCCGGCCAGCGCCGCGTCCCGTTCCGGCGTGCGCCCGCGGGGACGGGTGCCCTTGATCGGTTCGGTCACCATGCGGCCGGCGGCGGAGATGGCCAGGAACCGCTCGGGACTGGTCGAGAGCAGTTCGACGACGGCCGGCCGACCGGACCCGGATACCGCCGCCGGGTCCGACACCGGGTCGGCCGCCGGGGCCGTCGCCCGCAGGTACAGCGTGAACGGCGCCCGGTTGGCCGCCACGAGCCGGCGGTAGGTCCGCCAGCCGTCGAAGGGCGCGGTGCCGGGCCGGCCCCGGGTGGACGTCTCGAGGGACGCCTCCAGCATGGTCGTCAGGCAGACCTCGTAGGTGTTGCCCTCGTGGATCTCGTGCTGGGCGGCGCGGACCTTCTCCAGGTAGCCCGCGCGGCAGTCGCGGAGCGTGAACACGGGGACCGGCCCGGCACTCGCGGCCACGACCCCGGGGCCCACGGCAGCCGCGGCACCGGCACCCGCACCCCCGGTCCGCATGCCCTCGCCACCCGTGCCCCCGACGCCCGTGTCCCCGACGCCCGCCGCCGCGGCGACCCGATCCGCCCAGGCCGCGCCGGCGTCGTCGTCCGCGGGCCACCACAGCGTGGTGGTGCCGGCCCGGTGGTCCACCGTGGCCACCCGTGAGGGGCGGAACAGCAGCGCGTCCGCCGGCCCCTCGCCCGCTCCGCGCAGGGTGGCGGCCCCGTCCGGGGAACCGGCCTCGCGCTTCAGGCCGTACCCGAGCCAGCCCATCCAGCCGGACCGGAAGGGTGCCTCCGGGGCGGGTTCGGCGGTCGGCGCGGAGGCAGGCGCGCCGGCCGGCCAGACCCCGGCCAGCCAGCGGAACCACGGGCCCTCCCGTCTGACGGTGACCGGGCCCTGGCGCACCACCGTGACCCCGTCGGCATGCTCGGCGACCGGGTCGTCATCGCTCGCCAGGCCGAGGATGGCGTGCCGGCTGCGGCCGGGGGAGGGCGTGGTGGCGTGGTCCGAGCTCTCCAGCAGCATCGCCACCGAGGCCGCCGGGCCCCCGGCGGCCTCGAACAGGGACTGCGGGTCGCCGGCGCCGGCGACCGTGCGGTGGTGCAGGGGCGGCCGGGCCGGCGCGGGCACCAGGGCCAGGGAGGTCTCCCAGCCCGGCAGGGTGCGCAGGGCCTGGACGAGCAGCGGCGCGGCGCCGGCCGTCCCGGTGGTGCTGTCCACGGTGATCCCCGCCTGGGACGCGGGGTCCTCGAGGGCCAGGTACGCGTCCTCCTGGGCGGCCCACCGGTCCCAGTGCGGGGCGAACGTCCTCCCGTCCCGGCCCAGGGCCCGGTCCTTGCGGTCAGCGGCCGGCAGCTCGACCCACACCAGGGCGTCCAGTGCGGCGCGGGCGGCACCGGTCCCGGCGCCCACGCCCTCCAGGATCACGACGTCGACCGGCCGCGTGCTGCCCGCCCGGCCCGGCCGCCCGCCCTCCCAGTCCCACCAGCTCCAGTAGGCGGTGCGGCCGGCGGACAGGGGGATGACGACCTCGGCGGCGTAGGTCTCCAGGGCGGCGGCGAGCCCGTCCCAACCGGGGTAGATGGAGTCCAGGTGGAAGACCTCGACGTCCAGGTGGGGGCGCAACAGGGCCGCGAGCTCCAGGGCCAGGGACGTCTTGCCCGCACCGGAGCGGCCGTCCACGGCCAGCAGCAGGGGGCGACGGGCCACGGTGGTCTCCGGAGGGTCGAGGGCGGTGGTGCGGGGGTGTGCTGGGGGTGCGGGGCGTCGGCTCCGCGAGCACCCGGACCAGTCTACCGAGGTGGGGTCACGGCCCGTCGGTGAGGGGCCCGGTGACGTCCAGCTCCTCCAGCGCGGCGGTCGCGGCCGCGACGACCTGCGCGGCCGTGTCCATCTGCTGCGGCGTGAACTGGGCCAGGTGTTCCATCATCAGCCGGCTCATGGGGGAGAAGATGGCCCGGCCCTCGGCCTGTGCGGAGGGCGTGTGCTGGACGAACACGCTGCGCCGGTCCGTGGTGGAGCGCCTGCGCTCGGCGTGCCCGTTGGCCACGAGGCGGTCCACGAGTGCCGTGGTGGAGGCGGAGGTGAGGTTGAGCAGCTGGCCCAGGTCCTTGGGGGTGGTCTGCAGCCCCTCGGCCTGCCGCTGCATCAGCAGGGACAGGGCGCGCAGGTCCGTCCGGTACATCCCGTGCTGGTTCCCCGCGGCCTCGACCATGCGGTCCGAGGCCTCGGCGTAGCGCCGCAGGGCGTGGATGAGGAGACGCATCTGCTCGGAGTCATCGGGGGCCTGAGGGGCATCCGGCATGCGCTTCTCCTTCGTGCGGCGGTGGATGACAGGCCGTCCATTCTACGTCCCGGCCGCCTCCACCACCCTACCTGCCTAGCCTAGAAAGTATCTTGAAGATCAAGATATATGCGCTACGCTGGGCCCATGCAGCCAACACTCACCCCTGAACGGGCCCCGAGCGCCACCGGGTCCTCGTCCCCGTCCTCTCCCGGCGCTCCACGCGGGTCCTCGTCCGTGAAGTCCATCGGCCTGCGCGTGGGCGTGGCCATCGTCCTCGTCCTGGCCTGGCTGGCCGGGACGGGTATCGGCGGCCCCACCTTCGGCAAGCTCTCGGAGGTGTCCTCGAACGACCAGTCCACGTTCCTGCCCGCATCCGCCGAGTCCACCCGCGCCGGGGAATGGGTGGGCGAGTTCAGCGGGACGGACCAGATCCCGGCCCTCATCGTGGCCGGGCTGCCGGACGGCCAGGCCATCCCGGAGGACGCCCGGGGTGAGCTGGACGCGCTGGCCGCCCTCGGTGAGGACCTCGGTGCGGCCGAGGGCGTGGACCAGGTCGTGGGGCCCAACGTCTCCGAGGACCGCGAGGCGGTGCAGTACATCGCGATCATCGACACCGCTGCCGCCGAGCCGGACGTGGTGGTCGAGGAGCTGCGCGGGCTCGTCCAGGATGCCTCCGGCGGCCTGGAGACCGCCGGGGACGGCGCCCTGTCCGGGGTCGAGGTGCACGTGGCCGGCCCCGCCGGCCTGGCCACGGACCTGGCGGGCGCCTTCGCCGGCATCGACGGCCTGCTGCTGGCCGTGGCGCTGGGCGTGGTGTTCGTCATCCTCGTGCTGGTGTACCGCTCCGTGCTGCTGCCGATCCTGGTCCTGCTGAACTCGGTGGCCGCCCTCAGCGTGGCCATCCTGGCGATCTACTGGATGGCCAGGGCCGACTGGATCAGCCTGAACGGCCAGTCCCAGGGCATCCTGTCGATCCTCGTGATCGGCGCGGCCACGGACTACTCCCTGCTGATGGTGGCCCGCTACCGCGAGGAGCTGCGCCTGCGGCCGCAGGCCTTCGACGCCCTCAGGGCCGCCTGGAAGGGCTCCTTCGGGGCCATCACCGCCTCGGCGGCCACGGTGGCCATCGCCCTGCTCTGCCTGCTGGTCTCGGACCTGAACTCCAACAGCTCACTGGGACCCATCGCGGCCTCCGGCATCGTCCTGGCCTGGGCCGCCACGCTGACGTTCCTGCCCGCGATCCTGTACCTGACGGGGCGGGCCGCCTTCTGGCCGTCGATCCCGCGCGCGGGCGTCCCCCTCACGACGAGGAAGGCCTTCACCCAGCCGGAGGACGCCACCGGTCGGCCCATCGCCGGACTCGAGGAGAGCCACGGCGTGTGGACCCGGATCGGCGCACTGGTGGCGCGCAGGCCGCGCGCCGTGTGGATGGTCACCGCCGCCGTGCTGGCCCTTGGCGCCATCGGCGCCACCCAGCTGCAGGGCAGCGGCGTGGCCCAGACCGACGTGATCCTGGGGGAGTCCGACGCCAAGGCCGGACAGGTCGTCCTGGAGGAGCATTTCGACGCGGGCACCGGCTCGCCGGCGACCGTCATCGCCCCGGCCGACCGGGCCGACGAGGTGCTCGAGGCCGTGGAGGGCACCGACGGCGTCGGCTCGGCCTACCTGACCGCCGAGGGCGGCGCACCGGCCGGGACCCCGGACCCGGAGGCGCTGGCCGAGCTCCAGGAGCAGGCCGCGGCCGCCGGCCGGGGGCAGGGCCAGGCACCCGAGGGTGCCGCCGGACCTCCCGCTGGACCCCCCGCCGGGGTGAGCGGAGGGGCCGGCGACGGGGCCCCGGAGACCGCCGGGCCGCCGTCGGGCATTCCGGCGGAGGTGCCCACGCTCCAGCCGCAGGAGGTCGACGGCCGCGTGTACCTCCAGGCGACCCTGCAGGACCCGGCCGACTCGAAGGAGGCCGAGCAGACGATCATCGAGCTGCGCGAGACGCTGCACGCGATCGACTCCGAGATCCTGGTCGGCGGCACCTCCGCCACCGCCCTGGACTCCAACACCACGGCCCAGCAGGACCTGCGCACGATCATCCCGCTGGTTCTGCTCGTGGTGCTCGTCATCCTGATGATCCTGCTGCGCTCGATCGTGGCCCCGGTGCTGCTGGTCCTGGCCACCGTGCTGAGCTTCGGCACCGCCATCGGCGTCTCCGCGCTGGTGTTCAACGAGGTGCTCGGCTTCCCGGGGGCAGACCCCTCCGTGCCGCTGTACGGGTTCGTGTTCCTGGTCGCCCTGGGCGTGGACTACACCATCTTCCTGATGACCCGAGCGCGGGAGGAGGCGGTGATCCAGGGCACCCGGCCCGGCGTGCTCAAGGCCCTGACCGTCACGGGCGGGGTCATCACCTCGGCGGGCATCGTCCTGGCGGCCACGTTCGCGGCACTGGTGGTCATCCCGCTGATGTTCATGGTGCAGCTGGCCTTCATCGTGGCGTTCGGCGTGCTGCTGGACACCTTCCTGGTGCGCTCGCTGCTGGTGCCGGCCCTGACCTACGACATCGGTCCGAAGGTCTGGTGGCCCTCGAGGCTCTCCCGGGCCGCAGGTGGCGGCGGGGGCCGCCACGTGGCCGGCTGATCCCCGGATCCCCTCCACCACGGCGCAGGGCCCCGGCATCGTCACGATGCCGGGGCCCTGCGCCGTGCCGGCGGTCCGGCCGGCCGATCCTGCGGGAGGATCAGGACTTTTTGGCGGCGCCCTTCCGGGCCGCGCCCTTCTCCGTGTGCTCTCCGGCGGTGCTCAGCTCGCCCGCGGCGTTGGTCAGGAACGAGCGCAGGAACCACTGGAACTGCTCGAGGCCGCCGGTCTGGCCGATGAGGATGTCCTCGGTGACCGGGTCCAGCTTGCCGGCCTCCTCGATGGCGTTGCGGTGATCGGCGATGACGCCGTCGTAGACCTGGTCCAGGGCGGCGATGTGCTCGATGGTGTCCGCGCGGCCCAGGTCGTAGTCGTCCCAGGTCCGCTCCTTCACCAGGGCGCCGGGGGTGCCCGTGGGGGAGACGCCCAGGGTCGCCATGCGCTCGGCCAGCACGTCCACGGCGGCACGGACCTCCTCGATCTGGGGATCGAGCATCTCGTGCACGCCGATGAAGTTCTGGCCGACCACGTTCCAGTGGGCGTGCTTCAGGGTCAGCTGCAGGTCGTTCAGTGCGTGCAGGCGCAGCTGGAGGATCTCGCCGACACGGTGGCCGTCCTCGAGTTCGAGTCCGGGAACGGTGTACGTCGCAGGGGTGTCCTTGGCTGCCATGATGACTCCTTTCCGGGCGGCGCCACAGACGTGCTGCGGGCGCCGCGGTGGGTGATGTCCTCACTCAAACACCCGGAACGTCGCCGTGCAAGAAGCGCCCAGGTCGACGTCAGGAAACTCCCAGCACATTCACATGGTCGCCATCGGTGCTGGTGGGGGCCGTCCGCCCCTGGCCACCGGGGCGGGGGTGCGCCCCCACCCACCCGGTGCCCGGCCGCCTGCGCCCGTGGGCACCGGGTGCGCGGTGATGGACTCCAATCATGGCCGGGAATGAATCCCGGACCGCCCCGGTTGTACTCGGCGACACAAAGTTGAGTCAGATGGACTCAAGGCAGATTGACACGGAACTCCCGGCCATGAAACCTTGAGTCCTGAACGCTCAGGTGGCTGGATGGCAACGGGTCGACATCGGCTCGCGTCACCTCTCACCGGGCGTCTGAACCGCATCACCTCCAATCGTCAGGGAAAGGAACCGCCATGTCCCGTGCAGTGGGAATCGACCTCGGTACCACCAACTCCGTCGTCTCCGTCCTCGAGGGCGGCGACCCCGTCGTCATCGCGAACGCCGAAGGCTCCCGGACCACCCCGTCCGTCGTGGCCTTCTCCAAGTCCGGGGAGGTGCTGGTCGGCGAGATCGCCAAGCGCCAGGCCGTGAACAACCCGGAGCGCACCATCGCCTCCGTCAAGCGCCACATGGGCACCGACTGGTCCACCGAGATGGACGGCAAGAAGTACACGCCGCAGGAGATCTCCGCGCGCACCCTGATGAAGCTCAAGCACGACGCCGAGGACTACCTGGGCGAGAAGGTCACCGACGCGGTGATCACCGTGCCGGCGTACTTCAACGACGCCGAGCGCCAGGCCACCAAGGAGGCCGGTGAGATCGCCGGCATGAACGTGATGCGCATCATCAACGAGCCGACCGCGGCCGCGCTGGCCTACGGCCTGGAGAAGGGCAAGGAGGACGAGCTCATCCTGGTCTTCGACCTCGGCGGCGGCACCTTCGACGTCTCCCTGCTCGAGGTGGGCAAGGACGAGGACGACTTCTCCACCATCCAGGTCCGCTCCACCGCCGGTGACAACCGGCTTGGCGGCGACGACTGGGACCAGCGGGTCGTCGACTGGCTGCTGGCCCAGGCCAAGTCCAAGGGCGCCGACCTGTCCAAGGACAAGATCGCCCTGCAGCGCCTGAAGGAGGCCGCCGAGCAGGCCAAGAAGGAGCTGTCCTCGGCCACCTCCACGAACATCTCGCTGCAGTACCTGTCCGTCACCCCGGAGGGCCCGGTGCACCTGGACGAGCACCTGTCCCGCGCCAAGTTCCAGGAGATGACCTCGGACCTGCTGGAGCGCACCCGCCAGCCGTTCAAGGACGTCATCAAGGAGGCCGGCGTCTCGGTCTCGGACATCGACCACGTCGTGCTCGTGGGTGGCTCCACCCGCATGCCGGCCGTGGCCGACCTGGTCAAGGAACTGGCCGGCAAGGAGCCCAACAAGGGCGTGAACCCGGACGAGGTCGTGGCCGTGGGCGCCGCCCTGCAGGCCGGCGTGCTCAAGGGCGAGCGCAAGGACGTGCTGCTGATCGACGTCACCCCGCTCTCCCTGGGCATCGAGACCAAGGGCGGCGTGATGACCAAGCTCATCGAGCGCAACACGGCCATCCCGACCAAGCGCTCGGAGACGTTCACCACCGCCGAGGACAACCAGCCCTCCGTGTCCATCCAGGTCTTCCAGGGTGAGCGCGAGTTCACGCGGGACAACAAGCCGCTGGGCACCTTCGAGCTGACCGGGATCGCGCCGGCCCCGCGGGGCATGCCGCAGATCGAGGTCACCTTCGACATCGACGCCAACGGCATCGTCCACGTCTCCGCCAAGGACAAGGGCACCGGCACCGAGCAGTCCATGACCATCACCGGCGGCACCTCGCTGTCCGACGAGGACATCGACCGCATGGTGAAGGACGCCGAGGCCCACGCCGCCGAGGACAAGGAGCGCCGCGAGGCCGCCGACCGCCGCAACCAGGCCGAGCAGACCGCCTACTCGGTGGACAAGCTCCTCAAGGACAACGGCGACAAGCTGCCCGAGGAGATCAAGACCGAGGTCCAGGCCGACGTCGACGCCCTCAAGGCGGCTCTCGAGAAGCAGGACAACGACACCGAGATCAAGGCCGCCTACGAGAAGCTGCAGGCGTCCCAGACGAAGATCGGTGAGGCCCTGTACGCCTCCCAGTCCGCGGAGGCCGGCGCAGCCGGCGCCGATGCCGGGGCTGCCGGCGGCGAGGGCGCCGGGACCTCCGCCGACGAGGACATCGTCGACGCCGAGGTCGTGGACGAGGACGAGCCGAAGGACGCGGGCTCCAAGTGATCCCCGCCCCCCAGCACCCCTGACACCCGGTCCGCGTGAGCGGACCACCGGACCCGGGCCGGCCGCCCTGCCACACGGCGGGACGGCCGGCCCGCAGGGCACCGGAGGAAAGGACGAGAGACCATGCCCCATCACGGACACGACGAAGAGCACGAAGAGCGCGAGGAGCCGGTGAGCTTCCAGGACAAGCGCCGGATCGACCCCGAGACCGGACAGGTGCGCCAGCCCGCCGGCGGGCAGCAGGCCGCCGACGGCGCGGCCGCGGCGGGTGCCGGCGAGGACGGCGACGCGCTGTCTCAGGCCGAGCGGATCCTCAACGAGGCCGCGGCGGACGCCGAGGGCGATGCCGCGGACGCGGGGATCACGGGCGCCCAGGACCCGGACACGGCCGGCGCCTCCGTCCGCGAGGAGGAACTGCGCACCGACCTGCTGCGCGTGCAGGCGGAATTCGTGAACTACAAGCGCCGCGTGGAGCGGGACCGGAACGTGGCCAAGGACACCGCCATCCAGTCCGTGCTGAGCGCCCTGCTTCCGGTGCTCGACGACCTGGACGCCGCCCGGGCCGCGGGCGACCTGACGGAGGGACCGTTCGCCGCGATCGCCACCAAGTTCGACACGGTGCTCTCCGGGTTCGGGCTGGAGCGGCAGGACCAGGAGCACCTGGCCGGACAGCCGTTCGACCCGGCCCAGCACGAGGCGATGCTGCGCCAGCCCAGCGCCGACGTGCCGGAGGAGCACATCGTGCAGGTCTTCCGCAACGGCTACGTGCGCGAGGGCCGCGTGCTGCGTGCCGCCCAGGTGATGGTCTCCGCCGGCGCGGAGCGCTAGTCATCACCGCCCCGGGCCCCCTCGCCGAACCGAACCGAACCGACCCGAACTGAACTGACCCGAACTGAACTGACCCGAAAGGAGGCACCATGGCCTCACAGGATTGGGTGGACAAGGACTTCTACGCCATCCTCGGTGTCTCCAAGGACGCCTCGGAAGCCGACATCAAGAAGGCCTACCGGAAGCTGGCCCGGAAGTACCACCCGGACCAGAACCCCGGGGACGACGCGGCCGAGAAGAAGTTCAAGGAGATCACCGAGGCCAACGCCGTGCTCTCGGACCCGGAGGAGCGCCAGCAGTACGACGCCATCCGGGCGATGGGCTCCGGTGCCCGGTTCAGCGCCCCCGGCGCGGGGGCCGGTGGCCCCGGCGCCGGCGGCGGGGGCTTCGAGGACCTCTTCGGGGGGCTGTTCACCAGCGGCTCCGGGGGCCGCCGGTCCTATTCCACGTCCGGGGACATCCCGCCGGAGTTCGCCGACCTGTTCGGCGGCTTCAGCGGCGGGGGCGGGGGATACGGCGGGCCCTCCGGAGGCCGCGGCGGGTTCGGCGGCTACGGGACGCCGACCAAGGGCGCGGACCGCACCGCCACCACCACGATCTCCTTCGCCGGCGCCGTGCGCGGGACCACCATCTCGCTGCGGGAACCCGACGGGGACGTCATCGACGTGCGCATCCCCGCCGGCATCAAGGACGGGCAGAAGGTCCGGGCCCGCGGCAAGGGTGCCCCCGGCGCGGCCGGCGCCGGGGACCTGCTGGTGACCGTCAAGGTGCGCGAGCACCCGTTCTTCCACCGCGAGGGCGACAACCTGCGCATCCACGTGCCGATCACCTTCGACGAGGCCGCCCTGGGCGCCACCATCCAGGTGCCCACCCTGGACGGCTCCGTGAAGGTGAGGGTCCCGGCCGGGACCTCCTCGGGGCGGGTGCTGCGCGTCAAGGGCCGCGGCGTGAAGACCTCCAAGGCCAGCGGCGACCTGCTGGTCGAGCTGCAGGTGGCGGTGCCGGCATCCCTGTCCGAGGAGGCCCGCGCCGCCGTCGAGTCCTATGCCCGGGCCGCGGCCGGCCACGACCCGCGGGCCGCACTGGCGGACAAGGCGCGGCTGTGACCACCGCCTGGGAGGACCCGCTGTACGTGATCTCGGTGGCCGCCGAGCTGGCGGGCATGCACCCGCAGACCCTGCGCCAGTACGACCGCATGGGCCTGGTGGTCCCGCAGCGCCAGGGCGGGCGGCAGCGCCGCTACTCCCGGCAGGACGTGGACCGGCTCCGCACCATCCAGCAGCTGTCCCGCGAGGGCGTGTCCCTCGAGGGCATCCGGCGGATCGTGGCCCTGGAGGACGAGGTCGAACGGCTCCAGCAGACGGTCGCCGACCTGGCCGGCCAGATCCAGGCCTTCCAGGCCTACGCCCGGTACCCGCGCGTGTTCGCCGCCGGCGCGCAGGGAGACGTGACCACCACCTTCGACGCCGGGCCGGACCGTGAGGCCGCCGAGCAGGGGTACGCGGCCGCCCGGCGGCGAGGGGCCGGCCAGCGCGACTGGCCCCGACGGCGCCCGGCCGCCGCCCTCACCGCCGGCCCGTCGTCGTCGTCGGCACTCACCCCCTCGGCCCGGACCGTGTCCGGGGTCCTGGTGTGGAAGCCGAAGAACTGAGCCCGGCGCAGGTCGCCCGGCGGGACATCTGGGACCCCGTCGAGCGGCGGGCCACCCGCGAGCGGCTGCGGGCGGACATGCGCCGCCGCCACCTGCTCGGACCCAAGCAGCGGGCCGCCCTCGACGGGATCGTCCACGCGCTCAAGCCCGGTGCCATGGACCCCTCCTTCCCCGACCGCGTCCTGCTCGCCTACGACCTCGGCAACGCCCTTCGCCCGGCGGCCGGGGTCGTCGCCGTCGGGGAGCCGGCCGACGCCACCCACCTGACCTGGCAGGTCTCCGGGATGGGGATCTTCGTGCACTCGGCCATGTGGGGCAGCGCGCGGGAGGCCGGTCAGCTGTGGGCCGCCCAGCGTGAGGCCGGGGCGGCCAGTCCCTGCGTGGTGAGCTGGCTGGGCTACCAGCCGCCGGGGCCGTGGGGAGCGCTCTCCGGCCGGCATGCCCTGCGCGGCGGCGCCCGGCTCGCCCTGCACATGGCCGGCTGGTACGACTACCGCGAGCGGATCGCCGCGGACGGCCCCGGGGACCGCCAGGGCTCCGGGGCCACGGACCCGTTCCCGCACACCGCCGTGGAGGCACACTCCTACGGCAGCATCGTGGCCGCCCGGGCCCTGCAGATGCTGCAGCGCCGCAGGCCACCGCGGTCCGTGGACGCGCTCGTGGTGTCCGGGGCCGTGGGCCTTCCCCGGGACCTGGCCGGGAACCCGCACCTGCTCGGACTGACGCGGGACCAGGTCTACTTCGCGCTGACGGACTCGGACTACCTGTCCTGGCTCGGGTTCCGGCTCTCCGGCCGCAGGCCGTGGACGAAGATGACCCGGCTGACGATCGCGGCGGACGAGGCGCTGGACCTGGCCGCCGCCGTCGGGCACAACACCTCCCGCTTCCGTCCGGGCGCCGGCCCGTTCCGCCGCGGTCACGGCTACCGGGACGCGGGCACGGCCTCCCTGTACCGCATCGCCCGCGCCACCGCGGGCCTGCCCCTCGACTGACACCTCCCGCCCGGGCCCGCCGGCGCGGAGGTCCCGCGCCGCGGACGCGGGGTCCGGCGGGGTCGGGCGCGGGGTCAGGCGCGGGCCGGTTCGACCGGGCCCTCCGTCGGGCCGGAACCCGCACCGGAGGCGGGGTCCGCGGCGTCGTCGGCGTAGGTGCCGGTCTCGTAGTCGTACTCCACGGGGTTGCCCTCCTCGTCCGTGCGGCGGTACCACTCCGTCACCTCTTCGGCCGTGGAGTCGAAGTCGGCCCCGGCACCGCGGCCCGCGGGGGCCCGGCGCACGGACAGCTCGAAGTCGTCACCGTGGTCCTCGATGCCGCGGCGGACGGCGTTGGACAGGGCGGTGACCGCGAAGTCCCGGCGGATCGCCACCGGGTCGGTCATCAGGTCACGGATGAACGCCACGATCATCAGCAGCAGCACGATCGAGAACGGCAGGGCGATGAGGATCGTCAGGTTCTGCAGACCCGTCAGCGCGGTCTCGCCCCCGGTCAGCAGCATCACCACCGCGATGCCCATCATGCACAGGCCCCAGAACACCACGACCCAGGTCCGCGGCGCCGGCGTGCCCCGAGAGGACATCGTGCCCATGACCACGGAGGCCGAGTCGGCGGAGGTGACGAAGAAGATGGCCAGGATGGTGATCAGTACGAAGGGGGTGAACTGGCTCAGCGGGAACTGGCCGAACATGCTGAACAGCACCTGCTCCGGCGTGGCGCTGCCGTCGAAGCCGGGCACGCCCTGGGTGTTCATCCAGATCGCGGTGCCGCCGAAGATCGAGAAGGCCAGCACGAGGATCGCCGTGGGCACCCCCATGGCCACGAGCACGAACTCACGCAGGGTCCGCCCGCGCGAGATCCGGGCGATGAACATGCCCACGAACGGCGTCCACGCGATCCACCAGGCCCAGTAGAACGCGGTCCAGGCGGACTGGAACTCCACGGCCTCCGCACCCCAGGACAGCGACTTGCCCATCATCGCGAACATCTCGTCGAAGTAGTGCATGACGCCGGAGGGGACGAGGTTGAGCAGGAACAGCGTGGGCCCGGCGATGAAGACGAACAGCACCGCGCCCAGGGTCAGCGTGATGTTGATGTTGGAGAGGTAGCGGATGCCCCGGGTCACCCCGGACACGGCGCTGACGATGAAGGCCAGGGTCAGCACGGCGATGATGACGAGCAACGCGGTGTTGCCCAGCGGACCCGCCCCGGAGATGATCGACACGCCCTCGCCGATCTGGATGGCGGCGATGCCCAGGGTCGCGGCGGTGCCGAACAGGGTGGCGATGATGGCGAAGATGTCCACGATCTTGCCGGCCACCCCGTCGGTGTGCCGTTCACCGAACAGCGAGCGGAACACCGAGCTGACCAGCGAGACGCGGCCGCGTCGGTAGGAGGAATAGGCGATGGCGCCGCCCACCAGCGCGTAGAGCGCCCAGGCGTGCAGTCCCCAGTGGTAGTGCGACTGGGCCATGGCCTGGTGCAGGGCCTCCGAGGTGCCGGCCTCGACCGTGTGCGGCGGGGGAGAGGTGTAGTACGCCAGCGGCTCGGAGGGGCCGAAGAAGAAGATGCCCACGCCGATGCCCGCGGAGAACATCATGGCGACCCAGGAGAACCGGGAGAACTCGGGCTCCTCGTCGTCCTTGCCCAGCCGGATGCGGCCGAAGCGCCCGAAGGCCAGGACCACCATGACGACCACGCAGACCATCAGCGTGATGTTGAGCAGCCAGCCGGCGTTGGTCATGGCCCAGCCGAAGGCGGTGGCCGAGACCTGGCCCACCGACTCCGGGGCGGTGACGCCCCAGGCCACGAAGGCGACGATCAGCGCCGCCGTGATCCCGAAGACCACCCAGTCCAGCCCGAAGCGGTTGCGCTGCTCGTCCACCCCGATCCCGGGGACCAGTCCCGGGTGGATGTCGTGCGGGTAGAGGCCGACGGCGCCGGTGCTGGCCCCGGCGTCCTGCGCGGCGTCCGCCGGCGGGCCGGCGGGAGAGGCCGCGGTGGATCGGTCGTGTGGTGCGGGGGAGGACGAGGCGTCAGGCACCCGGGGTCCCTTCGTCATGACCCGGCCCTCACGACGGCGGCCGACGCCCGGCGGGCGAAGGACTGGCGCCCGGGGGTCCACGGTCGGTGGTCGGTGGTTCGGCGTCCAAGTATCCCCGGTGACGCGCCGGGCCGCAAAGCCGGGGCCGGGCGCGCACCCTCAGCGGCGGCGGTAGGCGAGGTCGAACACGAGGCGACCGGCCCGCAGGGCCTTGGCCTCGAAGCTGGTCAACGGGCGGCCGTCGAAGCGCGGTGCCCAGCCGCCGGCGTGGTCCACCGGGTCCTCGACGCCGGCCCCCGCGGCCGCCTCGCTCAGCCCCGCGCGCGAGCCCAGCGAGTCCGGGGTGATCGGCTGCGCGCCGACCTGCAGTTCCCGGCCCTCGACCCGCACCCGGGTCAGCGGGGACTCCTGGCCGGCGGAACGCCCCGGATACAGGTTGGCGAACTCCGGGTGCCCCTCCATGACCCGGCGCATGTGCACGGCGTAGCTGGACCAGTCGGTGGCCAGCCGCAGCACGCCGCCGGGCGCCAGGACGCGGGCCACGCGGTCGGCGAAGGCGGGGGAGACCAGCCGGCGCTTGTGGTGGCGCGTCTTGTGCCACGGGTCCGGGAAGAACACCCAGACCTCCTGCACGGACCCGGGGGCCAGGAGGTGGTCCAGCACCTCCGGGGCGTTGGCCTGCACACCGCGGACGTTGGTGAGACCGCGGTCCTCGATCTCCATCAGCAGCGCGGCCAGGCCCGGGGTGTAGACCTCCACGGCCACGAAGTCCGCCTCGGGACGGTCCACGGCACCCTGGACCGTCGACTCCCCGAGGCCGCAGCCGATGTCCACCACGAGCGGGGCGCTGCGGCCGAACACCGCGGACCAGTCCACCTCGGTGCCGGCCGCCACGGAGGTGGTGGCGTGGTGCCGGGGGACCTCCACGATGTAGGTGCCGCGGGCGCGGTCCCACGTCTTCTGCCGCCGCGGGTTCAACCGCTCCCCGCGGCGCACGAAGGAGACCGGCTCGGTGCGGTACAGGTCCGGGTCCGGGTGGGGGTTGTGGCCGTGGGCGTGCTGCGCCGGGGCGGGGTGCTCGGGGGGAGTCTGGTCGCTGCTCATCAGGCCTTCAAGGCTACCGCCGCCGGGGTCCGATCACTCCGAGGGGACGATCTTCTCCACCGCGGTCAGGAAGTCCCGCACGACCGGACCGTTGTCGTGCCCGCCGCCGAGGCCCTCGTTGAAGAACAGCGCGACGGCCAGGTCCCCGTGGATCGCGATGAGCCAGGTGTGGGCGAGGTCCTCGCCGTCGGCCACGAACTGGGCCGTGCCGGTCTTGGCCAGCACCGGGGCACCGGGGACGTCCTGCAGCATCTCCGCGGTGCCCGTCTCCACCACGCCGGACATCAGGGACCGCAACCGCCCCGCCTCCGCCTCGGTGACCCCCGTGGCCGGGGGCGCCGCGGTGTCCACGGCCGGATCGGACACGAACACGGGACGCACGGTCCGCCCGGCGGCCACCGAGGCCGCCACCGTGGCCATGCCCAGCGGCGAGGCCTCCACCACGCCCTGGCCGAAGAGGTTGGCCGCGTGCTCGGTGCCGGTGGAGTCGTCCGGGACGGACCCGAGGAAGGCGGCGTCGAGCCCGGTCACCGGGTCCGGGTCCAGCCCCAGGGCCTGTGCCGCCTCCGCCTCCTGCGCAGCCGAGACCTCCTGGTGCGCACCGACGAAGACGGTGTTGCAGGACTCGGCGAAGGCCTCGGCGAACGGGATGGTGCCCACCGAGGCGTCCGGGTAGCCGTCGTAGTTGCCCACGACCATGCCGCCCACGGTGAGGGTGGCCGGGCACTGCACGGGGTCCTGGGGGGCGAGGCCGGACCTCAGCAGCGCCAGGGCGGTGACGACCTTGAACGTCGAACCCGGCGCGTAGGACCCGGACACCGCCACCGGCCATCCCTCCGGCCCGGACGCGGCGGCCAGCACGTGACCGTCGGAGGGGCGGATCGCCACCAGCCCGGCCGGGACCTCGGAGGCGCCCACCACCTTCTCGGCCGCCGCCTGGATCCTCCGGTCCAGGGTGGAGGACAGGGCCGTGCCGGCCACGGGCCCGGCCTCGAAGGCGGTCACGTCCGGGCCGGGCGCCGCGGGCCCGGCCCCGGACCCGGCGTCGTCGGCGCTGTCGGGGTTCTCCGGCTCGTCGGGGTTGTCGACCGTGATGGTGATCCCGGGAGTGCCGGCCAGGTGGTCCTGCCACGTGGACTGCAGGCCGGAGAGCCCGACGGCGACGCCGGCCTCCAGCTGCCCGTCCGAGTCCTCCACCTGCTCGGCGGAGGGCTCCCCGTAGGTGCCCAGCACGTCCCGGGCGAAGGCGCGGCTGGGTGCCAGGACGGCGGTGTCCTCGATGACCCGCCCGCCCGGGACCCTCGCGAGCGCGTCCACGGGGATGTCGGTGGACCCGTCGGCTCGCAGGGTGATGGCCTCCACGAACGCCTGGTCCCCGGCGGCCTCGGCGCGGGCCACGAAGGCCTTCGCGTCCACCTCGGCCAGTTCGGCCACCTGCCGGGCGGAGCCGGCGACCTCGTCCGGCTCGATGCGGGCCTTGTCCAGGCCGACTACGGCCACGTCCCGTTCCGTCATGAGCGGTTTCCCGGCGGCGTCCAGGATGTCCCCGCGGTCCGCCTCCGTGCGCCGGACCGTCACGGTGCCCCCGGGGGCCAGGCCGGCCACGAGGTCATCGGGCCGCAGGTCCGCGCGCCACTGCCGGCCGTCCTCGTCCCAGACGAGTTCGGCGTCCGTGCGGTAGGTCCACTCCTGGCCCTCCAGGCCCAGGGCGCCGAGGTCGCGCCGGACGGTGTACTGCGCGGTGGCCCGGTCCGGGTCGTCCTCGTGCACGGTGACGGCGTCCGTGGTCACGGTGACGGTGGCCTCCCCGGGGCGCAGCGCCGCGGGGAGCGCCCCGAGGACGGCGGAGGGGACGGAACGGCCCGCGTCCGTCAGGGGGACCCCGACGTCACCGGTGGCGATCCCCGCGCCGAGGGCGGTCGCGGCGTCCTCGGGGGAGGGGCGGGAGGGGCCCAGGCAACCGGTGGTGGACAGCAGTAGGGCGACCGTCACGCCCAGGGTCACGCCGCGGGCCAGTCGGGACGGGCTGGCGGGACGGGCGAGGGGGCGCCCAGCCCCGGAGCCGAGCTGCGGACGTCGCGGACTGCGCTCTGACATGAGGTTCTTTCGGGTCGGCGGCCTGGCACTCGTCAGCGTAGCGCCAGGCTGGGACGATGGGGACATGAACCGTGCCCTGAACCTCGTGCTCAACATCATCTGGCTGGTCTTCGGCGGGTTCTGGCTGGCCCTGGGCTATGCGCTGGCCGGGATCGTGTGCTGCGTCCTCATCGTCACCATCCCGTTCGGCATCGCCTCGTTCCGGATCGCCGGTTACGCCCTGTGGCCCTTCGGGCGAGTGGTCGTGGACGAACGGCCCGGCGGGGACTTCTGGTCCGGCCTGGGCAACATCATCTGGCTGGTCGTGGCCGGGCTGTGGATCGCGATCGGGCACGTCCTGACGTCCATCCCGATGTTCCTGTCCATCATCGGCATCCCGCTGGGGATCGCGAACCTGCGGATGATCCCGGTCTCCCTGCTGCCGCTCGGCAAGCGCATCGTCAGCTCCGGCCAGGCGCGGTCACTGCCGAGGTACGTCCCCGCGGCACCGGTCGGCTACCGCTGAACCGGCGGGCCCCGGTCTCCGGCCGGTTCAGCGGCGCCGGCCCGGCTCCCCGAGCAGCTCGTCCATGCGGGCGGCGGCGGCCTCGGCCGAGGGCGCCACGAAGTGCGGGTCCCGCGCGCGGCGGCGGTTGCGCAGCACGCGGGCGACGATCCACCAGGCCAGGAACACGATCACGGCGATCATCACGATGTTGGAGAAGACGTCCGCGTAGTCCGAGACCAGGTGCCAGTTGTCCCCGAGCAGGAATCCGCCCCAGACGAAGATCGTGTTCCAGATCGCCGAGCCCAGCAGGCTGTAGAGGGTGAACAGCCCCAGGTTCATCCGCTCGATACCGGCCGGGATGGAGATCAGCGAGCGGAAGATCGGCACCATCCGGCCCAGGAACACGGTCCAGTAGCCGTACTTGTTGAACCAGCGCTCGGTCTTCTCCACGTCCTCGATGTCCACCAGGGGCAGCCAGTCGACGATCCGGTACATGCGGCGACGGCCCAGCCAGGCACCGATGCCGTAGAGCATCAGGGCACCCACGACGGAACCGACCGTCGCCCAGATGGTGGCCTCCCACGGGCCGAACGCCCCGCCGGCCGCGGTGAACCCGGCCAGGGGCAGGATCAGCTCGGACGGGATCGGGGGGAACAGGTTCTCGGCGAAGACGGCCAGGGCCACGCCGATGGGGCCGATGGCCTCCATGATCGTCACCACGATGTCCCCGAGCCAGCCGTAGGACTCCCCACCGCCCGATCCGCTGCCGGCCGCGCTCGCGAGCACGGTCGGCGCGGAGGACACGGAGGACAGGCCGGCGTATACAGGTGAGGTCATGGATCCCATTGTCCCCGGGATGGCCTCCGATCGCCGAACCGGCAGGCAGGCGGCCGGCGGGCGGGGGGCATCGGACCTGATCGGATGGGCATAATGGGGACCATGCGGTTCAGACCTGACGGGGCAGGCATCGCCGGTGCCCACGTCATGAGCTGGGTGTCGCTGTCGCCCAGCTTCATCCCACGGACCTGGTGGATGACGTCCATCGCCACCGCCGTCTCCCAGACCTTCGGCTACGCCGTCGGGGCCACCGGCCGCGCGGCGGTGCGCGGCGCCGGCCGCGCCCTGGGCATCTCGGTCACGGTGGACCCGGAACGGATCGGGCCGCTGCGGAAGGCCGCCCCGTGGTTCATGTTCGGGGTGAGCGGACTGTCCTGGCTGCGCAGCCTCAAGGCCCAGGCGGAGATCGCCGGGCTGATGGAGACCCGTCCCGTCCGGACCCGGGAACACGTCCTCGGCGTCGCCGGCGGGCTCGCCCTGACGGCCGGGCTGGTCGGTATCGGACGCGGCGTCCACGGCGTGGCCGGCACCGCCTCCCGGGCCCTCACGCCGGTCCTGCCCGCCCCGGTCGCGACCGCCGTCGGCGCCGGGGCCACCGCCGCCGGCACGGCCTTCGTGCTGGACAAGGTGGTCTACCGCCGGCTGCTGGAACGGTTGTCCAGGGCGGCCCAGGAGACGAACTCGAGGCTGCTGCCGGGCCGGGTGCCACCGATCGAGCCGGAACGCTCCGGTTCCGCGGCGTCCCACGAGTCCTGGGCCTCGCTCGGGGCCAAGGGTCAGGCCGTGGTCTCGGACGGCCCGCGGGCCGTGGACATCGCCGAGGCCACCGGCGAGCCCGCGATGACCCCGATCCGGGCCTATGCCGGCTGGCAGGAGGGCCGGGACCTGCAGGGCACGGCGGCGGCCGTCGTCGCCGAGCTGCGGCGCACCGGCGCCTTCGAGCGTGAGGTGCTGCTGGTGCTGACCACCACGGGCACCGGCTGGTTGCAGGAGTGGTCCGCGTCCTCGGTGGAGTTCCTCACCGGCGGCAACTGCGCCCTGGCCTCGATGCAGTACACCTACCTGCCCTCGGGGGTGGCGTTCTTCGCCGACCGCGCCACGCCCGTGCTCGCCGCGGACACCCTGCTGACCGCCATCGAGGCCGAACTGGACAGGCTTCCGGCGGGTCACCGGCCGAAGCTGCTGGTCGGCGGGGAGTCCCTCGGGGCCCTCGGGGGCACCGAGGCCTTCGAGGACCTGGAGGACATGATCGCCCGCGTGGACGGGGCCGTCTGGTCCGGGCTGCCGCGGTTCACCGCCTTCTGGCAGTCCCTCGCCCCGTTCCGTAGGCGCGGCACCCCCGAGATCGCGCCCGTGGTCGACGACGGCCGGCACGTCCGGTTCGCCACGCGCCCCGAGGACCTGGTCACCGACTACAACGGGGTCCCGTTCGGTGCGTGGGACGCCACCCGGATCGTGGTGGCCCAGCACGCCTCCGACCCCGTGGTGTGGTGGAGCCCGGAGCTGCTGTGGCGCAAGCCCGACTGGGCGAAGGAGAGGGCGGGGCTGGACGTGTCCCGGAACCTGCGCTGGATGCCGTGGGTGACGTTCTGGCAGGTCGCCTCGGACATGCCGCAGTCCGTGGCGGTGCCCGGGGGCCACGGGCACCGGTACATGGAGGACATGCTGCACTACTGGGCGGCCGTGCTGGGCAAGGACCCGCTGGCCGACTACTCACGCATCGCCCAGGCCATCCGCCGCACCATCGTCCCCACCTACGCCTGAACCGGCCGACGCCCGCCCGTCACGCGCCCGTCGTGCCGGGGGAGTATCCTGCGCCCCAGAATCCCCGACGAGCCCAGTCCAGGAGGGCCCATGGCGCAGGACGCCGACCCGCAGCACGTGGCCGCCGCGACCCCGGCCGCCGGACGGGACTGGACGCAGGCCGCGGCGGAGGACGTCGTCCGGCACGTCGCCACGGACCCGGACCGCGGGCTGTCCGCCGCGGAGGCCGCCGGGCGGCTCGGGGCGTACGGGCCGAACGAGCTGGCCACGGCCCCGCCCGAGCCCGGCTGGAGGCGGTTCCTGCGCCAGTTCACGGACCCGCTGATCTACCTGCTGCTGGCCGCCGTGGCGGTCTCCCTGCTCGTCTGGGCGGTGGAGGGTGCCGCGGGGGTGCCGGTCGACGCCGCGGTCATCTCCGTCATCGTGGTCTTCAACGCCGTCCTCGGTCACGTCCAGGAGGCCCGGGCGGCGGACGCGGTGGCGGCACTGCAGGACCTCACCGCCGTGACCGTCTCGGTCGTCCGGGACGGCCGCACCGAACGGGTCCCCGCCACGGACCTGGTGCCCGGGGACCTGCTCGTCCTGGCCGAGGGTGACTCGGTGGGCGCGGACGCCCGGCTGCTGAGCGCCTCCTCGCTGCAGGTCGCCGAGGCCGCCCTGACCGGGGAGTCCGTCCCGGTCACCAAGTCCACGGCCGTCCTGGAGGCGGCCGTGCCCCTGGGCGACCGGGTCAACATGGTCTTCAAGGGCACCGCCGTGACCCAGGGGGTCGGCCGGGCCGTGGTGACGGCCACCGGCATGGACACCGAGATGGGGCACATCGCCGCGCTGCTGGCCGGCACGGAGCGGGAACCGACCCCGCTGACGCGGGAGCTCGACGGGATCGGCAGGACCCTGGGGATCGCGGTCGTCGTCATCGCCGTGGTGGTGATGGCGGCCATCGCGTTCACGAGCGGGGTCTCCTCGCTGCAGGACGCGGTGGACGTGCTGCTGGTCGGCGTCTCCCTGGCGGTGGCGGCCGTGCCCGAGGGACTGCCGGCCGTGCTCTCGGTGGTGCTCTCGCTCGGCGTGCAGGCGATGAGCCGTCGCCATGCGATCGTCAAGGACCTGGCCTCCGTGGAGACTCTCGGCTCGGCCTCCGTCATCTGCTCGGACAAGACCGGGACCCTGACCCGCAACGAGATGACGATGCTCAAGGTCCGGTCCTCCTCCGGGGAGTCGCACGTCACCGGGGTGGGTTACGCCCCGGACGGGGAGGTGCTGCTGGAGGGCACCCCGCTGCTGGAGAACGACCCGGAGCTGGACCTGCGCGAGGAGGACATCGTGGTCCTCGCCGGCGGCACCCTGGCCTCCGACGCCGAGGTCCGCCAGGACGAGGACGGGCACTGGGTCGTGGTCGGTGATCCCACCGAGGCGGCGTTCGTCGTGGCCGAGCGCAAGGCCGGGTTGTCCGGGATGCGCGAGGCGCGGTTCGAGCGCGTGGCGGAGGTGCCCTTCACCTCCGAGCGCAAGATGATGTCGGTCATCGTGGACGACCGGGACCACACGGATCCGGGCGCTCCGGCGGACGCCGGCTGGCCCGGTGCCGGCCGGCCGGTCCTGGTGGCCAAGGGGGCGCCGGACGTGCTGCTGCGCCACTGCACCCGCGTCCGCACCGGGCTGGAGGTGGCCCCGCTCACCGAGGCCGACCGGGCCGCCGTCGCCGCCGACGTGGAGTCGATGTCCCGCGAGGCCCTGCGCACGCTGGCCGTGGCGTACCGGCCGCTGACCGTCCTCGAGTACGCGGGCGCGGTCGGCCCGGACGGTGCCTTCGACGCCGGGGCGGGCCTGGCGCTGGAGCAGGACCTGATCTTCGTCGGCACGGTGGGGATCATCGACCCGCCGCGCTCCGAGGTCGCCGAGGCGGTGGCGCAGGCCCGCCGGGCCGGGATCCGCGTGGTGATGATCACCGGCGACCATCCGGCCACGGCGCTGCGGATCGCCCAGGACCTGGGGATCGCGCACGCCGGGCAGGGGGCGGTCACCGGTCCCGAACTGGACGCCCTGGACGCGGCGCAACTGCGGGCGGCGGCACGGCGGGCCACGGTGTTCGCGCGGGTCGCCCCCGAGCACAAGCTGCGCATCGTCGAGGCCCTGCAGGCGGAGGGCCACGTGGTGGCCATGACCGGCGACGGCGTGAACGACGCCCCGGCCCTGAAGAAGGCGGACATCGGGGTGGCCATGGGCATCACGGGCACGGAGGTCTCCAAGGAGGCCGCCGCCATGATCCTCACGGACGACGACTTCACCACCATCGTCGCCGCGGTGCGCCAGGGCCGGGTGATCTTCGGGAACGTCCGGAAGTTCCTGCGCTACCTGCTGTCCTCCAACACGGGGGAGGTCCTGACCATGTTCCTGGGTGTGCTCCTGGCGGGGTTCCTGGGCCTGGCCGGGCACGACGACGGGATCGTGGTGCCCCTGCTGGCCACCCAGATCCTGTGGATCAACCTCATCACCGACTCCGGCCCGGCCCTGGCGATGGGCGTGGACCCCGAGGCGGAGGACGTCATGGCCGGGCCGCCGCGCGGGGTGCGGGACCGGGTGGTCGACGGGCGGATGTGGGCCGGGATCCTCTGGACCGGGCTGGTCATGGCCGTGGTCACCCTGTTCGCGATCGACCTCCACCTGCCCGGCGGACTGGTGGAGGGCGCGGAGACGGTGGAGGTGGCGCGCACCGCCGCGTTCACCACGCTCGTGTTCGCCCAGCTGTTCAATGCCCTGAACTCCCGGTCCGAGACCGTCTCCGCCTTCCACCGGCTGTTCACCAACGGCTGGCTGTGGGCGGCGATCGCCTTCGGCGCGGTGACCCAGGTCCTCGTGGTGCACCTGCCGTTGCTGCAGGGTGCCTTCGGCACGGCGGCCCTGGGCTGGGACCAGTGGCTGGCGTGCCTGGCGCTGGCCTCCGGGGTGCTGTGGTCCGGCGAGCTGCGCAAGGTGGTGCTCAGGGCCCGGGCGGCGTGACAATGGATCACAACGCCGACGAAGGGTAACCGTCATGACCGAGTCAGGATCCCGGTCCCAGCTGGTCACCTGCCTGTGGTCCACCGGGCAGGCGGAGGAGGCCGCGCGGTTCTACGTGGACGCGTTCTCCGCCTACCGGCCCGACACCCACCTGGACGAGATCCGGCGCAGCGCGATCGACGTGGTCCCCGGCGGGGACCAGGTGCACCTGCGCGCCGGTGACGTGCTCACGGTGTCCTTCACCCTGGACGGCCAGCGCTTCGTCGCGCTCAACGACCCCGCCCGGCCGGTGCCGTACACCGACGCCGTCTCCCTGCAGGTGCTGTGCGGGAACCAGGAGGAGGTGGACCACTTCTGGTCCGCGCTCACGGCCGGCGGCGGGACGGAGGTCGCCTGCGGCTGGCTCCAGGACCGCTTCGGGATGCGCTGGCAGGTGGTCCCCACCGTACTGCCGGAACTGCTGGCCGGGGAGGACCGCGACGCCGCCGCCCGGGTGCAGCGGGCGATGATGGGCATGGTGAGGCTCAGCATCGAGGGGCTCATGGACGCCGCGCAGGACGCCTTCGGCGCCGAGGAGCAGTGACCCCGGGCCCTCAGCGCACCAGCAGCGCGACCAGGAAGTCCGCCTCCGGGGTGAACTCGTCGAGCTGCCACGTGGCGAACCGGCCCTGCAGCCGGAACCCGGCCTGGCCGGCGTCGTCCACGAACTCCTCGAAGTCATAGCCGCGCCCCGCGCCGAAGCCGACCACCGCGCGACCGCCGTCCCGCAGGGCGGCGTGCAGGTGGCGCAGCACGTCCTGCCGGGACCCGGGGGAGAGGAAGCCGAAGACGTTGCCCGCCGAGAAGATCAGGTCGAAAGGCTCCTCCTCACCCAGCTCGGCGAGGGTGGCCGCGTCCAGGGTCTCCAGGTCGGCCACGTACCAGTCGGCGTCCGGGTGGTCCTCGCGGGCCACGTCGATCAGGTGCTCGTCCAGGTCCACACCGGTGACGCGGTGCCCCGCGCGGGCCAGGTACCCGCCCACCCGGCCGGTGCCGCAGCCGGCGTCCAGGACGCGCGCGCCCCGGGGGCACAGGGCGTCCACCAACCGGGCCTCGCCGTGCAGGTCCATGCCCTCGGCGGCCAGGGACCGCCAGCGCTCTGCGTAGCGGCGGGAGTGCTCGGGATCGTTGGCCACCATCCGGGCCCAGAGGTTCTCGGTCATGTCCCCAGTATCGCGCGTTCACCGGCACGTGCACTTCTGCCCCCGGGTGGTTATAAGGTGAGACAGGAACGAGCCCGAATACCGGAAGGACCACCCCATGAGCATCGCGCAGATCCCGCTCCGGCTGACCGCCGGCGCCTTCATCCTCAACTCGGGGATCAACAAGACCAAGATCTCGGAGGAACAGGCCGAGCAGATGCGGGACCTGGCCGCCAACGGCGTGCCGTTCCTGAAGGACATGACGCCGAAGCAGTTCAAGCAGTTCCTCATCGCCGGGGAGCTCGGGGTCGGTGCCGCGTTGCTGCTGCCGTTCGTGCCGGGCTGGCTCGCCGGTGCCGCGCTGACCGCCTTCTCCACGGGGCTGCTGTCGATGTACAAGAACACCGAGGGCATGACGGAGCCCGACGGCATCCGGCCGACCGAGCAGGGCACCGCCGTGGCCAAGGACGTGTTCCTCTTCGGCATCGGCACCGCCCTGATGGTGGACGGCGCCGTGAACCGGGTCGGCCGCAAGAACGCCGCCGCCGCCCGCCGCGCCAAGAAGCTCACCGCCGCGGCCGAGGTCAAGGCCGACGCCATCCGCTCCGCCGCGGACGCCAAGGCCGAGGCCATCAACAAGGCCCGCGAGGAGCAGACGCAGGCGCTGCGCGCGGCCCGCAAGAAGCTGCAGGAGACCCGCAAGAGCATCTGATGCCCTGAGGGTCGCCGCCAGGGGCCCGTCCCGGTTCTGCCGGGGCGGGCCCCTGGCGCGTCCGGCAACCCTGCCCCCCACGACCCTGCCCCGACGGGCCGCGTCCGGCGCTACGGTGGCACCATGAGCGATGCCGATCCCGCCGACGTCCCTGCCGGCCAGGACGTCCCCGGCCCCGGCCCCGGGGCACCGGACCTGGGCACCCTCGCCATCCTGGGAGCCGGTGGGGACCTGACCCGCCGGCTGCTGCTGCCGGGACTGGCCACCTGCCTGGCCGCCGGGGTACCCCAGCACGGGATCACCGTGATCGGCGTCGGCCGGACCGAGGACGTGGACTTCGCCGCCACCGTGCGGGAGGCCTTCGCCGAGGTGCTGGACGAGGTCCAGCTCGGGCTCCCCGCGGTGCGGGCCACCCTCGAGTCCGTCCGCTGGGTCACCGGGGACGCCGCCGACGCCGGGGACCTGGCCGCCCTGCTGGCGGCGGCGCAGGGTCCCACCGGGCTGTACTTCGCGCTGCCCCCGGGCGTCACGGAGGACGCCTGCCGGGAGCTGGCGGGACTGCACGCGGAGGGACGGCTGCCCCCGGACACCGTCCTGGTGCTGGAGAAGCCCTTCGGGTCCGGGCAGGAGTCCGCACGGCGCCTGAACGACCTGCTGGCCGGGTTCCTGCCCGAGGAGCGGGTGTTCCGGGTGGACCACTTCCTGGCCACGCCCGGGGTGCTCGGACTGGTGGGGCTGCGCTTCGCCAACCGCATCCTGGAACCGGTGTGGAACCGGGACCACGTGGAACGGATCGAGATCACCTACGACGAGACCCTGGGGCTGGAGGGCCGCGCCGGGTTCTACGACGGCACGGGGGCGGCCCGGGACATGATCCAGTCCCACCTGCTCCAGGTGATGGCCCTGGTGATGATGGACCCGCCGGAGCGGTTCGACGGCGTGGCGGTCCCGGCCGGCACCGAACAGGTGCTGCGGGCCACCCGGTTGTGGCCGGACGGGCCTGACGGGCCCGACCACGGCGTGGACGTCCCCGTGGTGGTCCGTGGCCGGTACACCGCCGGCACCGTGGACGGGCGCACGCTGCCCTCCTACGTGGACGAGGACGGCGTGGACGCCTCGCGGCAGACCGAGACGTTCGCGCAGGTGATCGTGGAGGTGGACTCCCGGCGATGGAGCGGGGTGCCCGTGGTGCTGCGCTCCGGCAAGGCCATCGGCTCCCCGCGCCAGGAGATCTCGGTGGTGTTCCGCCGCCCGCCGCTGGACGCCGGGCACGTCCCGGCGGGCGGGCCACCGCCGGCCAACGTGCTCCGGATCGGCTTCGAGGACGAGCGGATCGCGCTGGAGCTCAACGCCGGCGGGCCGTTCGACTCCCGCGGGATGACCCGCACCGTGCTGTGCTCCGAACTGCCCGAGCCCGGCCTCACCGCCTACGGCTCCCTGCTGCACCGGGTGCTCGCGGGCCGCGGGGCCTTCACCGTCAGCGGCGAGGGGGCCGAACAGGGCTGGCGCATCACCGAGGGCATCACCGCCGCCTACGGCTCCGGGGCCGCCCCGCTGCTGGACTACCCCGCCGGGTCCTCCGGCCCCCGGGCCGGGGGCTAGTCGCCCTCGACCGCCATCCGGGACCAGCCGCCGTCGGGATCCGCGGGCAGCTCGCGGATCACGCGTGCGGGCACGCCCACGGCCACCACGTTCGCCGGCAGGTCCGAGGTGACCACCGCGCCGGCGCCGACCACGGTGTTCTCCCCGATGGTGACGCCCGGGCCCACGATCACGCCGCCACCGAGCCACACGTTGTCCCCGATGGTGATCGGCTGGGCGCCCTCCCACTTGTCCCGGCGGGGACCCGGTTCCAGGGGATGGGTGGCCGTGAGCAGTTGCACGTTCGGGCCGATCTGGGCATCCGCACCGATGCGGATCGGCGCGCAGTCCAGGGCGACGAGGTTGAAGTTGGCGAAGGTGCGGTCCCCGACGTGGAGGTTCACGCCGTAGTCCACGCGCAGCGGCGGACGGATCACGATGCCCTCCCCCCGGGTGCCGAGCAGCTCACCGAGCAGGTCCCGGCGCTCGGCGAGCTCGGTGACCGTGGTGGCGTTGTACCGCTCGGAGAGCAGCTCGGCGCGCGTGTTCAGTTCCTCCAGCGTGGGGTCGTCGGCGAGGTACGGCTCCCCGGCGAGCATCCGCTCGTGCATGGAGCGCTCGTCCGGGAAGTACGGGGAGGTGAGGGCTGGGTTCGTCATGGTCCCAGCGTGCCAGAATGGCCGCATGAGCACCCCAGGCACCACGCGCGAGCCCACCGGCCGGATCATCGACGGGCCCGAGGGCCGGGCCATCCAGATCACCAGGATACTGCCGCACGCGGTCGAGGACGTGTGGAACCACCTGGCCGAACCGGGCCTGCTCTCGAGGTGGTACGGCACCTATACCGGGGACCCGGCCACCGGCAGCGTCCGGCTGGCCATGGTCGAGGCCCCGGACCAGCCGGGGGAGTGCACCATCGAGGCCTGCGAGCGGCCCCACCGCCTCCACGTGGTGCTGCAGGACCCGTCCGGGGCGGCCTGGCGCCTGCGCCTCACCCTGGACTCCGCTGACACCGGGGCGGGCACCGCGCTGGTCTTCACCCAGCCGATCTCCGGGTTCGAGCAGATGGCCCCCGACGTCGGCCCCGGCTGGGAGTACTACCTGGACCGGTTGCAGGCCGCCCTGGACGGCGACGACGTGGACGCCGTGGACTTCGCCGACTTCCACCCGCACCAGCGGGACCACTACACGCCCGTGGAGCCCACCACGAGCGGTCCGGAGGAGGACGGCCGGGGGTGAAGCGGGAGGTGAGGCCCGAGGTGAGGCCGGACGAGGGGGACCTGCTCGATCACGAGCACCGCTTCGCCTGCGTGTCCTCGGTCCCGCTGTTCAGCGGGGTGGAGGAGGAGGACCGGCACCGGATCGCCGAACGCGTCATCACCCGGCCCTACCGGCGCGGCGAGGTGGTCTACTCGATCGGGGACAGCCCCGGCCTGCAGATCGTGCACTCCGGACGGGTCAGGCAGTCCCGGGTGCTGGAGAACGGCAACGAGCAGCTGCTGCGGGTGCTCTCCCCCGGGGACTTCACCGGTGAGCACGCACTGCTGAGCGACGAACCGGTCACCTCCCTGGCCGTGGCGGCCACGGACGCCCAGGTCTGCTCCCTGGCGCGCGCGGACATGGACCGGTTCCTGGCGGACTACCCTCGGGTGGCGATGACCATGCTGCGGACGGTGGCCCACCGGCTGGAGGCGACCGAGCACCAGGTCGCCGAGATCACCGGCCGCTCCGTGGAGTCCCGGCTGGGGGAGTACCTCGTGGCCGCCGCCGCGGAGGCCGGCGCGGCACCGGGGGCCGGGTACAGGCTGCCGATGCCCAAGAAGGACCTCGCCTCCTACCTCGGCACCACCCCGGAGACCCTGTCCCGGCGCCTGCACGCGCTCGCGGACCGGGGACTGATCACCCTGGGCCGCGGCAACCGGGTCACCGTGCTGGACGAGCCCGGACTGCTCCGGCTCTGAACCGCCCGGGAGTCACCGCAGTCACCGCGGCCCGTCCGCGTACCGTCCACGTCCTGACGGGCCCCTCCGCCGGCCGTGGGCCGGTCAGCCGTGGCTCTCCTCCTCGACCCCGGTGACGGTGGTCAGCAGGAACACGCTGTCCTCGAGGGCGAGCACGCCGTGGCGCTCCTTGGTCAGCTGCACCAGTTGCCCCACGCCCAGCCGCTGGTCACCCCCGGTCCCGGCGGTGACCTCCAGGGAGCCCTGGAGCACCTGGAGGGTGGCGGCCGGCGGGGCGTTGTGGTCGGCCAGCCGGGCGCCGTCGGTCAGCGCGATGATCGACTGGCGCAAATGGCCGTCGCGCAGCAGCAGGTCCCCGTGCCGGCCGTGCGGATTGGCCCGGGCGGCGTCCAGGGTGCTGCCGATCAGTGCGGTCAGGTCGTGGGGTCCGGGCGAGTAGGTCATGGGATCACCGTAGCCGGTGAGCCTCGGCCGGGGCACCCGTGGGCGCGGGGGCCAGGACTGGATCTACCCGGCGTGGTTCCCGGCGTCATACGGCTGCCCGGTCGAGACCTCCCGGTCCAGGGCGTCGACCGACCAGAACGTGTCGGCCTCGGCGAGCCACGGGCTGGCCGGCATCGTCACGGGCTCGCCGGTCCGCGCCGACCGTGCCACCGCGCGGGCCGTGGCGCGTGCCCTGGCGGTGTCCTCGTCGAGGAACTCCAGCACCCCGGTGTGGCGGGTGCGCAGTTGCAGCACGTCCGCCGCGGGCAGCCCCGCGGCCAGCTGGCGCCCGCGCAGCAGCTCGGCGTCGAAGGCCGCCCCGGCCACCAGCACGATGTAGCTGATCCACACGACCATCATGATCACCACGAGGCCGTTCAGGGTGCCCAGGATCCGGTCGAAGGTGCCGAAGCGCTCGGCCAGCCAGCCCAGCAGCACGGTCATGGCGAACAGGATCAGCACGGCCGCGAGCCCGCCCCAGGACATCCAGCGGAAGTGCGGCTGCACCACGTTGGGCCCCCAGTGGTAGGCCACGGTGACGGCGAACGCGATCAGCGCCAGGATCACCGGCCACTTCAGCAGGTTCCAGGCGGCCACGGTGGTCGCGGGCAGGCCCAGCAGGTCCCCGAGCCGCTCCGAGAGCCCGCCGCCGATCAGCACGAGCAGCAGCACGGCGATCACGGCGATCATCAGCGTCAGCGTCTCGACGAAGATCACGGTCCGGAACCACAGGAACCTGCGGCCCTCGCGGGTGTCGTGGATGCGGTGCATGGCCCGGTGGAAGGAGGCAAACACGTTGGAGGCGGCGATGATCGAGCCGACCAGCCCGAGCACCACGCCCGGTACGCCGCCGTCGGTGTTGGCCAGGGCCAGCAGCGCCGCCGTGACCACGTCCGGGTTCAGGCCCGGCAGCAGCTCGTGCAGCAGCTCGGCACCGGTGTGCACCGTCTCGTCCTCGAGGCCCAGCAGGGACACGATGGACACCACGGCGATCGCGGCCGGCACCACGGACAGCAGCGAGTAGAAGGCCATGGACCCGGCCACGTCCCAGACCTGCATGTCCACCAGCTTCATGACGGTGCGCCGGACCACGTGGAACAGGGTCACCCGGGGGCGCCGGTAGGTGCGCTCCGGCGCCGGGCGGCGGAACAGGTGACTGGGCATGGGACGAGCGTAGCCCGCCGAAGCCCGCTCAGAACTCGACGTCGGTGGGATTCAGCACGCGGGCCAGGAAGTCCTGGGTGCGCGGCTGCTGCGGGTTCCCGATGACCTGGGCGGCCGGGCCCTGCTCGACCACCACGCCGCCGTCCATGAACACCACGCGGTCGGCCACCTCGCGGGCGAAGCTCATCTCGTGGGTGACCACGAGCATCGTCATCCCCACGCCGGCCAGCCGGCGCATCACCGCCAGAACCTCGCCGACGGTCTCGGGGTCCAGCGCGGAGGTCGGCTCGTCGAAGAGCATCAGCTGCGGGTCCATGGACAGCGCGCGGGCGATCGCCACGCGCTGCTGCTGGCCGCCGGAGAGCTGGTCCGGGTAGCGTCCCTCCATCCCGGCCAGCCCCACGCGCTCGAGGTTGGTCCTCGCGACGTCGGCGGCCTCGGCCTTACCCCGGTGCAGCACCTTGACCTGGGCGACGGTGCAGTTCTCCAGGACGGTCAGGTGCGGGAAGAGGTTGAAGTGCTGGAAGACCATGCCCACGTGCCGGCGCATGGCGTTGAGGTCCACGTCCTCGTCGGTGGCCTCGAACCCGCCCACGGTGACGGTCCCGGAGTCGGGGACCTCCAGCAGGTTCACGCAGCGCAGCAGGGTGGACTTGCCGGAGCCGGACGGGCCGATCAGGCAGACCACCTCGCCGGGGGCGACCGTCAGGTCGATCCCCTTCAGCACGTGGTTGGAGCCGAAGGACTTGTTCAGTCCGGTGATGGAGACGCCGGAGGCGTGGACGGTGCCGGCGGCCGGGGAGGCGGGGGAGGGATTCGTCATGGGATCGGCTTTCTCGGGATCGTCGTCCGGGCCGTCAGGACCGGGAGCGGCGAGCCCCGCGGGACTCGAAGCGGCGGGCGAGCAGGGACAGCGGCACCGTGATGATGAGGTACATCAGCCCGGCCACCAGCACGGGGGTCAGGCCGGCGCCCAGGGCGGTGATCCCGTCCCGGCCGAACTTGGTCAGCTCGAACTCGTGGGCGGCCAGGCCCAGGACGTAGACCAGGGAGGAGTCCTTGGTGAGCAGGATGACCTCGTTGGTCAGCGGCGGCAGCACGAGGCGGAAGGCCTGCGGGATGACGATCGTGACCATGGCCCGCCAGCCCGGCATGCCCAGCGAGCGGGCGGCCTCGTACTGGCCCTTCGGCACGGCCTGCAGGCCGGCCCGCAGCGTCTCCGAGATGTAGGCGGCGGACACCAGGCCCAGCGAGGCCATGACGACGACCGGGATCGGCCACTGCACCCCGAAGGCGAAGGGCACGCCGTAGCCGAAGGCCAGGAACACCAGCAGGGCGGGCACGCCGCGGAAGAACTCGGTGTAGACGGTGGCCAGCCAGCGGTAGGGCGGGAACGCGGACATCCGCATCAGGGCCAGCACGATGCCGCCCACCAGGCCCACGGCGAACGAGGTCGCGGTGTAGAGCAGCGTGTTGCCGAACCCGATGAGGATGATGTCCGGGAACATCGGGGCCACCGCGGCGAAGTTGAACACCGACTCGCCCACGGTCTGCCAGTCGACGGCCAGCAGGACGACGATGATCGCCGCCACGAAGACCGCCGCCTGGATGCCCAGGGAGATCCGGCGACGGCGGCGCGCGCCACCCGGCCGGGCGGCGTCCGGGTCCCGGGACGTCGCCGGGGCGGAGCCGGCGCCGGGCTCCGGCTGCGGGACCGGGGCGTGCCCGGGCTGGTTCTCACTCACTGCGCGGCCTCCTCGCCGAACCAACGGACCCGGGACTCGTTCAGGGTGCCGTCCTCTTCCATGTCGAGCAGCGTCTGGTTGACGAAGCTCAGCAGCAGTGCGTTGTCCGGGGAGATGCCCATGCCCAGCTGCTCACCGGTCTCGAAGGTCTCCACGACCTCGTAGGCCGGGTCGTCCTTGAGCTGGTAGAGCAGCACCGATCCGTTGCCGAGCACGGCGTCCGCGCTGCCGGAGCGCAGGCCCTCGACCTGCATGCCGCCGTCCTCGAACTGCACGATGTCCAGGCCGTTCTCCTCGGCGAAGAACTCGCCGGTGGTCGCCTGCTGGACGCCGATGCGCTTGCCCTGCGCGGACTCCAGGTCCGTGATGCCCGAGTCGACCGGGGCCACGAGCACGAGGTCGTCGTCCAGGTAGGGGATCGAGAAGGCCATCGTCTGCCGGCGCTC
Organism: uncultured Citricoccus sp.; assembly: GCF_937871995.1. Taxonomy (NCBI): domain Bacteria; kingdom Bacillati; phylum Actinomycetota; class Actinomycetes; order Micrococcales; family Micrococcaceae; genus Citricoccus; species uncultured Citricoccus sp. The sequence continues at coordinate 91,129 of NZ_CALMQR010000069.1, forward strand.
GTCCGTGATGGTGATCGAGGAGATGTTCACGTCGCAGCCGGTCAGCGAGGCGCCGGACTGGATGGCCTCGAAGGAGGAGTCCACGATGCTCAGCTCCGCGCCGAGGTCGTCGGCGATGCGCTGCACGATGTCGATGTCGTAGCCCACGGTCTTGCCGCCCTGCTGGAACTCGAACGGGGGGTAGGGGATGTCCGAGCAGACGGTGAGCTGGCCGGGGTTCAGCAGCGGGACGGACTCGTTCACGGCGACCTCGCCGCCGTTGCCGGTGCCGCCGGAGTCGGCCGGACCGAGCACCGCGCACCCGGACAGGGCCAGGGTGCCGGCGCAGAGGGCGGTCGCGGCGAGTCGCCGGACGCGTGAGGGGGGCATGATCGGCCTTCCGTGGAGCGGGGATGGTCCAAGGCAGTCAGGATAGTGCCCAGTGGGTCCGCCGTCGACGCGCACCGCCGTCGGGGACCCCGGGACAGCCCGGTACCGCGCGCGTACGGTGGTGCCGATGGCCGCCTGAACCGGGGAATAGCGCGGTGCGCGGCAGGGTTGAGTCAAGTACACTCAAGTTCGAGTAGGAATCCACGTTCCGCCAGTGACCGCCCGGGGGACCGGGAGGGAGGAGTACGCCATGGACGCGAAGTTCACCACGAAGAGCCAGGAGGTGCTGTCCGCCGCGGCCATGCACGCCTCGACGGCCGGCAATCCGCAGATCGAGCCGGCCCACCTGCTGAAGGCGCTCATGGACCAGCGCGGCTCCGTCGCCGTCGCGGTCCTCAAGGCCGCCGGCGTCGACCCGGACGTGGTGTCCACCGCCGCGTCCACCGCCATCAAGCAGATGCCCGCCACCTCCGGCACCTCCGTGGCCCAGGCGCAGCTCTCCCGCCAGGGGCTGCTCGCGGTGCAGGCCGCCCAGCAGCAGGCCGAGGCCCTCGGGGACGACTACGTCTCCACCGAGCACCTGCTCCTGGGCCTGGCCGCGGACGCCGGCCGGGCCGGGGCGGCCCTGCGGGACGCCGGTGCGAGCCTCGAGGCCCTGTCCGCCGCGGTCAAGGAGGTCCGGGGGGACACGCGCGTGACCACCCCGGACCCGGAGAACACCTTCCAGGCGCTGGAGAAGTACGGGACCGACCTCACGGAGATCGCCCGGGCCGGCACGCTGGACCCCGTCATCGGCCGTGACGCCGAGATCCGCCGCGTGGTCCAGGTGCTCTCGCGCCGGACCAAGAACAACCCCGTGCTCATCGGCGAGCCGGGCGTGGGCAAGACGGCCGTCGTGGAGGGCCTGGCCCAGCGGATGGTGGCCGGGGACGTCCCGGAGTCGCTGCGCGGCAAGTCGCTGATCAGCCTGGACCTGGGATCCATGATCGCCGGGGCCAAGTACCGCGGTGAGTTCGAGGAGCGGCTCAAGGCCGTGCTGGAGGAGATCAAGGCCTCGGACGGGCAGATCGTCACGTTCATCGACGAGATCCACACCGTGGTCGGCGCCGGGGCCTCGGAGGGCGCCATGGACGCCGGCAACATGCTCAAGCCCATGCTGGCCCGCGGCGAGCTGCGCCTGATCGGCGCCACCACCCTGGACGAGTACCGGGAGAACATCGAGAAGGATCCGGCCCTGGAGCGCCGTTTCCAGCAGGTCTACGTGGGCGAGCCCTCCGTGGACGACACGATCGCCATCCTGCGCGGCCTCAAAGAGCGCTACGAGGCGCACCACAAGGTGGCCATCGCCGACTCGGCCCTCGTGGCCGCGGCGAACCTCTCCGACCGGTACATCTCCGGCCGGCAGCTGCCGGACAAGGCGATCGACCTGGTCGACGAGTCCGCCTCCCGGCTGCGCATGGAGATCGACTCCGCCCCGGAGGAGATCGACCAGCTGCGCCGCTCGGTGGACCGCCTGACCATGGAGGAGCTGGCCCTGCAGGACGAGACCGACCCCGCCTCGGTGGAGCGCCTGGCCGCGCTGCGCGAGGAGATGGCCAACCAGAAGGAGCAGCTCGCCGCGCTCAACGCCCAGTGGGAGTCCGAGAAGGCCTCCCTCAACCAGGCCGGTGACCTGCGCGTGCGGCTGGACGAACTGCGCTCGGCCGCGGACAAGGCGCAGCGCGACGGCGACCTGGCCGAGGCCTCCCGCATCCTCTACGGCGAGATCCCGGCGCTGGAGAAGGCACTGCAGGCCGCGGTGGAGGCCGAGTCCGGCGCGCCCAGCGGCGAGCAGGCGATGGTCTCCGAGGAGGTCACCGCCGATGACATCGCCGAGGTCATCTCCGCCTGGACCGGGATCCCGGCCGGCCGCATGCTCCAGTCCGAGCAGGACAAGCTGCTGACCATGGAGGACCACATCGGCGAACGGCTGATCGGCCAGCGCCAGGCGGTGAGCTCGGTGTCCGACGCGGTGCGCCGCTCCCGGGCCGGGATCTCCGACCCCGACCGGCCCACCGGCTCGTTCCTGTTCCTCGGCCCCACGGGCGTGGGCAAGACCGAGCTGGCCAAGGCGCTGGCGGAGTTCCTGTTCGACGACGACCACGCCATGGTGCGCATCGACATGTCCGAGTACTCGGAGAAGCACACCGTCTCCCGGCTCGTGGGTGCCCCTCCGGGGTACATCGGCCACGAGGAGGGCGGCCAGCTGACCGAGGCCGTGCGGCGCCGCCCGTACTCGGTCATCCTGCTGGACGAGGTGGAGAAGGCCCACCCCGAGGTCTTCGACATCCTGCTGCAGGTGCTCGACGACGGCCGCCTCACCGACGGCCAGGGCCGCACCGTGGACTTCCGGAACGTGATCCTCATCCTCACCTCGAACCTGGGGTCCCAGTTCCTGGTGGACCCGGCGCTGGACGACGCGGCCAAGCGCGCGGCGGTGATGAAGGTGGTGAACGCGTCCTTCAAGCCGGAGTTCCTCAACCGGCTGGACGACATCATCATGTTCGACGCGCTGTCCATCGAGGACCTGACCCGGATCGTGGACCTGCAGGTCGCCTCGCTCGCGCGGCGGCTGGCCTCGCGCCGGCTGAGCCTGGAGGTCTCGGACGCGGCCCGGGAGTGGCTGGCGCTGACCGGCTTCGACCCGGCCTACGGCGCCCGCCCGCTGCGCCGGCTCGTGCAGCGGGAGATCGGCGACCAGCTGGCCCGCGCCCTGCTGTCCGGAGAGATCGCGGACGGGGACACGGTGACGGTGGACCGGACCGGGGACCAGGGCTCGGAGCAGGACCGCCTGAGCGTGGCCCGCAGGGGCTGAGCGTCAGGACCCCGCGGCGCCCGGGGTGCTCCAGTCCTGGAACGCGGGCTCGTCGACGAGGGAACCGGTGAGGGTGCCGTCATGGGCCACCGCCACGCAGTCCACGCGGCGGTCACCGGCGGCCCAGGTGCCCTCGGTCGGGTGGGAGATCTCGACGACGACCTGGGCGTCACCGGTCTGCCCCAGCTGGATGGTCCCGCAGAACTCCTCGGCCTCCGGCCGCATCCGGTCCCCGGGGAACTGGCCGTCGGCGGGCCACAGCTTGCGTCCCACCAGCTCGGCCTCGTGCTCGCGGCTGCACTCGACCACCGTGGCCGGCTCCGGCACGGCGGTGAAGTCCGTCAGGCAGTCACCCGGCTGGACCTGGCCCGGGGGCACGTCGCGGGCGATGATGCCGTCCAGGCCGGGGTCCGCGTCGCGGGACACGGAGGGCTCGGGGGTGCCGGCGTCCCCGGTGCGCGGGTCCAGCTGGGAGGAGACGAGTGGCCACACGACGAACAGGGCCAGCGCCAGGACCACCGCCGCGCCGATCGCCACCCACCAGCCGCGGCGTGGCCGCTGCGGGGGGACGTCCTCGGACGGCCTCGGCGGCAGGTAGGGGACGGAGCCGGACCCCTGCTCGCTGGGGCGGTCCTCGTTCGTGTCCATCAAGGGGTCCTTCCGTACCGGTGGGACACCCCCGTCGGCGCGGCCGGCGGGCCCGCGCGGCCGGCGTCGTGTGGTCGCCGGCGTGAGGGGGCGGACGTCACGTTCCGGGCGGCGCCAAGGGGTGCTGAAACATGTTAACCTAGTGAGCACGAACCATCATGACAGCGCATACTCCGGTCCAGCCCTGCCTAGAAGCTGACCACCCGGAGACGGAGAACAAAGGGGGTCACGCTCATGGGGCGCGGCCGTCAAAAGGCTAAAGCAACCAAGCAGGCCAGGGACATGAAGTATTTCTCCCCGGCCACAGACCTGTCGGCGCTCGAACGTGAGCTCGCCGGCAGCCGTGGTTCCAGCCGTGACGATGACCAGTACATCGCCTACGCGGACAAGTACACGGACGTCGAGAATACCGAGGAGGACGACGATCCCCGTTACGCGGGTTGATGGTCGTCATGACTGCTGAAGGACCCCAGGACCCTGACCTCACGACGCCGACCGGCTCCGTGAGGTCAGGGTCCTCCTTGCGCCCCGGGCATCCCGCGGCCGACGGCCATCGCGCCGCCCTGCGCTCGATCGCCCGCGTGGTGGAGGACTCCGCCCCGCTGCAGGACCCCGAGGTGGCCCGGGCCGGGATCCGGGAGCTGCTGGCCGGCGCCGCGCCCCTGGTCATCACGGGTGCCGGGGTGTCCACCGACTCCGGGATCCCGGACTACCGCGGGCCCGGCGGCTCGCTGCACCGGCACCGCCCGATGACCTACCAGGAGTTCCGGCACGACGACGGCGCCCGGCACCGCTACTGGGCGCGGTCCTTCGTCGGGTGGCGGCAGATGGACACCGCGGAGCCGAACGAGTCGCACCACATCCTCGCCGGCTGGCAGCGCGAGGGCCTGCTGGCCGGGATCGTGACCCAGAACGTGGACGGGCTGCACACCGCCGTGGGGACCCCGGGGCTGGTGGCCCTGCACGGGGACCTGGACCGGGTCGTCTGCCTGCACTGCGGCGCCGTGGAGGACCGGCGTGACTTCGACGCGCGGCTGGTGGCCGCCAACCCCGGCTACCTCGAGGCCGTGCGGGTGGACCCGGAGCTGGTGAACCCGGACGGGGACGTGACCCTGGGCCAGGAGTGGGTGGACCGGTTCACCATGGCCGGCTGCCGGGAGTGCGGCTCCGTGGAGCTGAAGCCGGACGTCGTGTACTTCGGGGAGAGCGTGCCGGCCGAGCGCAAGGCCGCGGCCCGCGAGGCCTTCGAGCGCGCCGGCGCGGTGCTGGCGATCGGCACGTCGCTGGCGGTGATGAGCGGTTTCCGGTTCGTGCTGGACGCGGAACGGGCCGGCAAGCCGGTGGCCGTGATCAACGGCGGCCCCACCCGGGGGGACACCCGGGCCACGTTCCGCTGGCGCACCCGCGTGGCCCCGGCCCTGGCCTGGCTCGACGCCCGGCGCTGATCAGGCGCTCCGGGACCTGGTCGGGGCCGACGGTGGCCCGGCCGGGCCCGACGACGCCCGATCAGGACTGGGCGTAGGCTCCCGTGAGCAGGACGGCGCCGCCGTCCACGCCCTTGGCGCCCTGCATGAAGTCCTCGCCCGCACCGGCGGCCTCGTCGGTCAGCGTGCCCACGGTGCCGGCGACCCAGGACCTCAGGCCGCGTGAGTGCAGTCGGGCCACGGCCTCGTCGGCGGCCTCGGGGGCCACCACGGCCACCATGCCCACGCCCAGGTTCAGGGTGCGCTCCAGGTCCGCCAGCGGCACCCGGCCCAGCTGGGTGATGAGCTCGAAGACGGCCGGGATGGCCCACGTGCCGCGGTCCACGGTGGCCATCAGGCCCTGGGGCAGCACGCGCGCCAGGTTGGCGGCCAGCCCGCCGCCGGTGACGTGGGAGAAGCCGCGCAGGGCCGGCTCCCCGGAGGCCGTCGTCACGGAACCGGCCGAACCGGTCACGGGATCGCCGTTGAGGTGGCGCACCAGGTCGAGGCAGTCGCCGGCGTAGATGCGGGTCGGCTCGAGCAGCTCCTCACCGAGCGTGCGGCCGAAGTCGGTGACCTCCCGGTCGAGGGACCAGCCGGCGGAGTTGATGACACGGCGCACCAGCGAGTAGCCGTTGGAGTGGATGCCGGAGGAGGCCATCGCGATCACGACGTCGCCCTCGCGCACCCGCTCCGGGCCGAGCAGGGCCGAGGCCTCGACCACGCCCGTGACCGCACCGGCCACGTCGTACTCGTCCACGCCCAGCAGTCCCGGGTGCTCGGCGGTCTCCCCGCCCACCAGGGCGGCGCCGGCGATGGAGCAGCCCTCGGCGATGCCCCGCACGATGTCCGCGATGCGCTCCGGGACGACCTTGCCGCAGGCGATGTAGTCGGTCATGAACAGCGGCTCGGCGCCGACCACCACGATGTCGTCCACCACCATGCCGACCAGGTCGAGGCCGATGGTGTCGTGCTTGTCCAGGGCCTGGGCGATGGCGACCTTCGTGCCCACCCCGTCCGTGGACGTGGCCAGCAGCGGCTTCGAGTACTTCAGCAGGGCCGAGACGTCGTACAGGCCGGCGAAGCCGCCGAACCCGCCGACCACGTCAGGACCGTGGGTGGCCTTGACGGCCTCCTTCATCAGGTCGACGGCGCGGTCACCGGCCTCCACGTCCACACCGGCGGCGGCATAGGTGATGCCAGCGTGGCTGGCGGACTCGGCGGGGTTCACGGCATCGGTCACAGCGGGGTCCTGTCGGTCTCGGTCAGCAGGGGTTCCAGGGAGGCTCCGGGGCCCGGGTCCTCACCGTCGGCACCCGGCCGCTCGGCCGGGTCCACCGTGGGGGCCGGTCCGGCGGTGGCCTTCTCCAGCAGGTGCTTGCCGCGCTCGTCCTCGACGGGCAGCGCGATGGGGTAGTCGCCGGTGAAGCAGGCGGTGCACAGCCTCTCGCGGGGCTGCTCGGTGGCCTGGATCATCCCCTCCTCGGAGATGTACTTCAGCGAGTCGGCGCCGATGGAGGCGGCGATCTCCTCCACCCCGGCGCCGTTGGCGATCAGTTCGGCCCGGGAGGCGAAGTCGATGCCGTAGAAGCAGGGCCACTTCACCGGCGGGGAGGAGATGCGCACGTGCACCTCGCGGGCTCCGGCCTCCTTGAGCATCCGCACGATGGCCCGCTGGGTGTTGCCGCGCACGATCGAGTCGTCCACGACCACCACGCGCTTGCCGGCCACCACGGCCGGCTGCACGTTGAGCTTGAGCCGGATGCCCAGCTGCCGCAGGGTCTGGGAGGGCTGGATGAAGGTGCGTCCCACGTAGGAGTTCTTGACGAAGCCCTGGCCGAAGGGGATGCCGGACTCCGTGGCGTAGCCGACCGCCGCGGGGGTGCCGGACTCGGGGACCGGGATGACGACGTCGGCGTCCACCGGGTTCTCCCGGGCGAGCGCCCGGCCCATCTCCCCGCGGGACTCGTACACGGAGCGGCCGTTGATGGCGGCGTCCGGGCGGGCGAGGTAGACGTACTCGAAGACGCAGTGCGCGGGGGTGGGCTCGGCGAAACGGGTCGAGCGGATGCCCTCCTCGTCGATCGCGATCATCTCGCCGGGGGAGACCTCACGGATGAACCCGGCGCCCACGGTGGCCAGGGCGGACTGCTCGGAGGCGACCACCCAGCCGCGCTCCAGCCGGCCCAGCACCAGCGGGCGCACCCCGTGCGGGTCGCGCGCGGCGTAGAGGGTGTGCTCGTCCATGAACACGAAGCTGAACGCGCCGCGGATCTGCGGCAGCAGCGCCACGGCGGTCTCCTCGAGGGTGGATCCCTCCTCGCCCTGCAGCAGCGCGGTGACCAGGGCGGTATCCGTGGTGTTGCCCTGGGCCAGCTCGCCGCGGGTCTGCCTGCCGTAGCGCGCCTCCACCATCCGGAACAGCTCGGCGGAGTTCACCAGGTTGCCGTTGTGCGCCAGCGCGACGGTACCGGCCGACGTCGCCCCCAGCGTGGGCTGGGCGTTGGCCCAGTTGTTCCCGCCGGTGGTCGAGTACCGGCAGTGCCCGACGGCGATGTGCCCGGTCAGGGTGTTCAGGGTCGCCTCGTCGAACACCTGCGAGACCAGGCCGAGGTCCTTGTAGACGGAGATGCGCTGGCCGTCCGAGGTCGCGATGCCCGCGGACTCCTGGCCGCGGTGCTGCAGGGCGTAGAGGCCGTAGTAGGCCAGCTTGGAGACGTCCTCCCCGGGTGCCCAGACGCCGAAGACGCCGCACTCGTCCTGGGGCCCCTTCTCCTGGGGATCGAGGTCGTGGGTCAGCCTGCCGTCACCGCGCATCGTCGTCACGTCCCTCATTGTCCCACTTCTCCCGCCACTGCTGCAGGTCGGAGGGGTCCACGGCGTAGTCGGCCTGCGCCGGGTCCGTCACGGCCCGGGCGTGCACCGTGCGGGCACGCGCGCGGGACCGCCGGTCCAGGACCAGCCAGACCAGTCCGGCCACGCCGACGCCGATGATCCCGAAGACCACCACGAAGTACCCGAAGACGGACCCGAAGGTGAACTCCGGGTTCTGCCGTCCGGTCAGGGAGACCGCCAGGGCCGCGAGGACCCCGAGCGCGGCGCCGCCCAGCAGGAAGACGTGCACCTTCGGGGCACGCCGGACCACCAGGTCGCGGTGTTCCAGGGCGTCCGGGTCCGGCCGCATCGGGGTGGCGGCGGGATCGTCCGCGGGGCCGTCGGAGGCAGAAGTCATGCCGTCCATGGTACTGGGGTGCGGGCGGGGGCCGGGCCGTGCGTCGCCGCCCGCGGCGCCGGTCCCGCGCTGACGCTACCGGGCCAGCGGCAACCAGGCGGACAGGTCGGCCCGGGACCCGGAGGCCAGCACCCGCCCGTCGGCGACGGCGGCGTCCCAGCCGATCAGTCCCGTGGCCAGGTCCAGCCAGGTGGCGGGGTCCGTCTCGATCACGTTCGGCGGGGTGCCGCGGGTGTGCCGCGGACCCTCGATGCACTGGCACACCCCGAACGGCGGGACACGCACCTCCACGGAGTTGCCCGGGGCCCGTTCCGCCAGTTCCTCCAGCAGGTACCGCACGGCCGTGGCCCGGGTGGAGCGGGGCAGGGCGGCGGCCTCCTCGGGCCCGTCCCGGCGGGCGGCGGACCAGGCACCGACGGCGGCGCGGCCGGCGTCGGGGGCGATGCGGCGCTTGACGGACACGGCCTCAGTCCAGCAGGTCCAGCACGGGCCGGGCCAGCTGCACCCGGCCGACCGGTTCGCCGCGGCCCAGGATCTTCGGGACGACCGTCTCCAGCACGCCCGGCAGGGCCTCGAGGTCCACCTGCCCGGGGGCGAACTGGGCGAGCAGCACCAGGGCCACGAGGTTGCCGGCGCGCGTGCCGCCGTCGAGCGCCTTGACCGCCACCGAGGTGCCGTCCGGGGCGGCCATGGCCATGACGCCGTCGGCGCCGAGCTTGGCGAGCAGGCCCAGCTCCCGGATCACCACGGTGTTGGTGTTGGTCTCCCCGTGGACGGCCCAGGGGTGCTCGAGCATGGCGGTGGCCACCGCGGCGGCGTGCACCTCGGCGTCCCGGCGGTCCGGGGCGGCCGCGACCGCGCCGAAGCCGCGCGCGAGACCGGTCAGCGACAGCACCGGGGCCGGGGCCCCGCACCCGTCCACGCCCCAGCGGGTCACGGGCTCGCCGCAGTACTGCTCCAGCACGGCGGCGACCTCGCCCTGGACCGGATGGTCCAGGTCCAGGTAGGTGGCGGGGTCGTGCCCGCCGTGCTTGCAGGCGGAGAGGAAGCCGGCGTGCTTGCCGGAGCAGTTGTAGGCCAGCGGGGTCTGCACCGGGCCCTCGGGGCCGGCGTCGCGGGCCAGCTGGATGATGCCGGCCGGGTCCGCGGGCCAGGCCGGCGGGCACTGCAGGAAGGACTCGTCCATGCCCGCGTAGGACAGGATGGTCGCCGCGGCCTGGCGGTGCCGGGCGGTGCCGCGATGGGAACCGCAGGCCAGGGCGATCTGCTCGTCCACCAGCCGGGCGCCCTGGCGCAGCGAGGCGATGGCCTGCAGCGGCTTGAGCGTGGAGCGAGGGTAGATGAGCGCCTCCGGCGCCCCCAGGGAGGCCAGCACGGACCCGTCCGGGGCGGTGACCACGGCGGAGCCGGTGGTGCGGGACTCGATGAAACCGTTGCGGACCACGTGGACCAGTTCCACGGCCTCGGCGGGGGAGAAGGTGGCGGAGGGCGACTGACGCGCGGCGGACTTCTGGGGCATGGTCACCACTGTAGGCGCGCACCCGGCGCAGGGCCTCCCGGACCGGCCGGTCAGAGTCGTTCCCGTCGGCGCCGTCAGCGCCGGCGGCGCCGGACCCAGGCGGTGATCGCGATCGCGGCGGCCAGCGAGCACGCCAGGGACACCACCGCGACGGTCACGTCGCCGCGCTCGAAGCCGAACAGCCGGCTGCCGAACCACATGATCAGGGCCGTCGTCATCCACACCAGCACGAACGTGTAGACCGTGGACAGGGTGTTGGCCCCGGCGCCACCGGTGCGGGGCGCCCGGCCGTAGAGCCGGCCGTAGGAGAAGTCGTCGTCATCCGGGCCGCGGGACGGGGTGCTCATGGGTTCAGGCTACGGGACCGTCTAGGCTTGGGCACCGTGAAGATCCTCGTCCTCGGCTCCGGCGGCCGTGAGCATGCCATCGTCCGCGCCCTGCTGCGCGACCCCTCCGTCCGCGAGGTCCACGCGGCACCCGGCAACGCCGGCATCGCGCTCGACGTCCCCGTCCACCCGGTGGACGCCACGGACGCCACGACCGTCACCGAGCTGGCCGGCGAGCTGGGGGCCGACCTCGTCGTCGTGGGGCCCGAGGCCCCGCTGGCCGCCGGCGTCTCCGACGCCCTGCGCGAGGCCGGGTTCACCGTCTTCGGCCCCTCGCGGGCCGCGGCCGAGCTGGAGGCCTCGAAGTCGTTCGCCAAGGACGTCATGGCCCAGGCCGGCGTCCCCACCGCCGCCGCGCACTCCTGCGCCACCGCCGAGGAGGCCGCCGCGGCGCTGGACGAGTTCGGCGCCCCCTACGTGGTCAAGGATGACGGGCTGGCCGCCGGCAAGGGCGTGGTGGTCACCTCCGACCGCGACGAGGCCCTGGCCCACGCCCGGGCCTGCTTCGCCGCCCACGGCACCGTGGTCATCGAGGAGTACCTGGACGGCCCCGAGGTCTCCCTGTTCGTGCTCTCGGACGGCACCAACGCCGTCCCGCTGGCCCCCGCGCAGGACTTCAAGCGGATCGGCGATGCCGACACCGGTCCCAACACCGGCGGCATGGGCGCCTACACCCCGCTGGACTGGCTGCCCGAGGGATTCGTGGACGAGGTCATGGACCAGGTGGCCCGCCCCGTCATCGCCACCATGGCCGACCGCGGCACCACGTTTGCGGGCGTCCTCTACTGCGGACTGGCCCTGACCGCCCGCGGGATCCGCGTCATCGAGTTCAACGTGCGCTTCGGGGACCCCGAGACCCAGGCCGTGCTGGCCCGGTTGCGCACCCCGCTCGGCCGGCTGCTCATGGACGCCGCCACGGGCTGCCTGGCCGGGGTGCGGGCACTGGAGTGGTCGGACGAGTACGCCGTGGACGTCGTCGTCGCGGCCGAGGGCTACCCCGAGGCCCCCGTCAAGGGCGGCCCCGTGACCGGGGTGGAGGACGCCGAGGCCCTGGAGGGGGTGTCCGTCCTGCACGCGGGCACCGGCCCCGGGCCCGACGGCGGACTGGTCGCCGCCGGCGGACGCGTCCTGGCCGTCGTCGGGCTGGGACAGACCCTGGCCGCGGCGCGCGAGCGCGCTTATGCGGGCGTGGAACGGATCACGCTGCCGGGGTCCCGGCACCGCACGGACATCGGGCTGAAGGCCGAACGCGGGGAGATCACCGTTCCCGCGGGGGAGGCGCTCTGATGGCCGACTACTCCAAGGGGCTCGGCGCGACGGTTCTGGAGCTGCCCGGCTGGCGGCACGTCTACTCGGGCAAGGTCCGGGACCTGTACGAGCCGGCCGACGCCGCACCGGGGCAGTCCGCGACGCTGCTGGTGGTGGCCTCGGACCGGATCAGCGCCTACGACTTCGTGCTGGAGACCGAGATCCCGGACAAGGGCGCGGTCCTGACCCAGCTGTCCCTGTGGTGGTTCGAGCAGCTGGACGTGCCGCACCACGTGGTCTCCGTGGACGTCCCCGCGGCCGTGGCCGGCCGGGCGATGGTCGTCAAGCGGCTGGACATGTTCGAGGTCGAGTGCATCGCGCGCGGTTACCTCACCGGCTCCGGCCTCGCCGAGTACCGCGAGTCCGGGACGGTGACCGGGATCCGGCTGCCCGCAGGGCTCGTGGACGGCTCGCGGCTGGCCGAGCCCATCTTCACCCCCTCGGCGAAGGCGGACGTGGGCGAGCACGACGAGAACATCACCTTCGCGCAGATGTCCCGGCTGATCGGGGAGACCCCGGCGCAGCGACTGCGGGAACTGACCCTGGACGTGTACACGCGGGCCGAGCGGATCGCCCGGGAGCGCGGCATCATCCTGGCGGACACCAAGGTCGAGTACGGGCTGGACGCCGACGGCCGGATCGTGCTCGGTGACGAGGTGCTGACCCCGGACTCCTCCCGCTTCTGGGACGTCGGGGACTACGAGCCCGGCCGCGCCCAGCCGTCCTTCGACAAGCAGTTCGTCCGCGACTGGCTGACCTCGGCCGCATCCGGCTGGGACCGGCACTCCGGCGAGGCGCCCCCGGCGCTGCCGGCCGACGTCGTGGCCAGGACCCGCGCGCGGTACGTGGAGGCCTACGAGCGGCTGACGGGACGGGCGTTCACCGCCTGATCCCGCATCCGGGCCACCAGGTCGTCCAGCCAGGTCCCCACGTTGCGCCGGGCCTCGTGCGTGTCCGGGTAGCGGCAGCGCAGGTGCACGCCGGTGCCGTCGATGATGAACCACAGCATCACCCCCGTGGTCCGGATGGCGGCGCTCACGTACTGGGCGTTCAGCGCGTGTGAGTCGACCTGCACCGGCAGGCGCCGCAGGTCCAGCCAGGAGACGGCGAGCATCCCGGGGGCCTCCGGCATGCCGCCCCACGGGGCCATGATCCCGGCCAGCGGCCAGGATCCCAGCCGGATGGCCTCCCGCACGGCCCCCGCACACGCGCCGGGATCGGGATCGGCGGACTCGAGCACCGAGTTGGTGATGAACCAGCCCACCGCATCGTGCCACCGCTCCTCGTAGCGGCTGTGCACGGGGAACACCGCACGCAGGTCCGCGCCGGCCACCTCGCGGGTGGTGACGGTCAGGACCGACACGGTCATCGCCAGCGTGGACACGCCGGCTTCCCGCGCCCGGGTGGCGAAGGCGGTCATGCCCGTCACGTTCAGCACGTCCCGGACCTCCACGCGTTCCGGCTGCGGGGCCGGATCCCCCAGGGGCAGCGGGAACCGGGGCATCACCCCGCCCCCGGCCTCGATGACCTCCGCCCAGCGGCGGTGGACCTCGGCGGGGGCCCCGGGCCGGTCCAGCAGGCACCGGCTGTGCTCGGCGAAGGCCGGGGCGCCCGTCAGCCCGGGGTCCAGGCCGTCCGCCAGCCGGTCGAGGGCGGTGAGCAGGTCGCGGGCGATGACCAGCAGGGACCACATGTCCACGTGGGCGTGATCGGCGCCGACCACGATGGTCGGCCCGTCGGCGGTCTCGATGACGCAGAACCGGTGCGAGGGCCGGGCGAAGGGCGTGCACCCGGCGTCCAGGACGGCGCGCAGGGCGTCGTGCATCGCCTGGCCCGGGGCCACCTCGTGCCGGACCCACGTGCCCGGGCCGATGCCGGCCTCGCGCAGGGTGGGGGCGCCGTCGTCGTCCCGGACGAAGACCGTGCGCAGGGTGCCGTGCGCGGTGACGACGGCGCGCCAGGCCGCCGCGAGGTGATTCCGCGGCACCGGGGCCGGCAGGCTGAAGGCCAGCGCCATCCAGGAACCGGGCCGGTCCCCGCCGCCCACGTGCCGGGCCTGGTCGAAGGACACGGGGAGGGTGCCCTCCGCGGGGGACACCGCCAGGTCGTAGGAGAGCAGCGGACCGAACGGCAGGCGCAGGGACGCGACATGCGTGAGGCGCATGGCAGTACTGTAGCCTGCTGTCCTCTCAGGACGGCACGGGAGAACGGAGCTGACATGCACAGGTTCACGGTGCCGGGCGCCGAGATCGCCTGGTCGTTCAGCGATGAGTCCGGCCATCCGGTCGTGCAGCTGCACGGGCTGACCTCGAGCCGGTCACGGGACCGGGTCCTGGACCTGGACCTGGGCCGCGGACTGTCCGGCACCCGGTTGTTGCGCTACGACGCCCGGGGACACGGCCACTCCACCGGCCGGCGCGAGCCGGAGGACTACCGCTGGCCCGCGCTCGCCGAGGACCTCCTGCGCCTGCTCGACCACTGGTTCCCGGGAGAGGCCGTGCACGGGGTGGGCCCCTCCATGGGTGCCGCCACCCTGTTGCACGCCGCCGTCCGCGACCCCGACCGGTTCAGCGGGTTCACGCTGCTGCTGCCCCCGACCGCCTGGGACACCCGCACCGCGCAGGCCGGTGACTACCGGCGCCTGGCGCGGTTCATCGAGGACCACGGGGTGGAGCGGTTCGTCGCGGCCAGCCGGTCCATGCCGCGGCCCCCGGCCACGGTGGGCACGCCGGACACGGTGCCCCACGTCAGCGGTGACCTGTTGCCGTCCGTCTACCGGGGGGCGGCGATGAGCGACCTGCCCACCCGGGAGCAGGTGGCGGGGATCGGGGTTCCCACGACGGTGCTGGCCTGGGCGGACGATCCCGCCCATCCCCTCTCCACCGCCCGGGCGCTGGTCGAGCTCATGCCCCGGGCCACGCTGCAGGTCGCGACCACCCCGCAGGACGTGTCCCGCTGGCCGGCCGTGCTGGCCGAGGACGTCCCCCGCGCCTGACCGCCCCCCCACGCGGCCCCGCCCCGCGGGCGCCGGAAGGCGGGGATCACCCGACCAGGGAGTCCTGCCAGGCGGCGTGGAGTTCGGCGAAGCGGCCTCCGGCGGCGATCAGCTCCTCGGGGGTCCCGTCCTCGACGATCCGCCCGTCGTGGACCACGAGCACGCGGTCGGCGATCTCCACGGTGGAGAGCCGGTGCGCGATGATCAGCGCCGTCCGGTCACCGAGCAACCGCTCCAGGCCGGACTGCACCAGGCGCTCGCTGGGCAGGTCCAGGGACGAGGTCGCCTCGTCCAGGATCAGGACCGCGGGGTCGGCGAGGAACGCGCGGGCGAAGGACACGAGCTGCCGCTGCCCGGCGGACAACCGCCCGCCGCGCTTGGTGACGTCCGTGTCATAGCCCTCGGGCAGGGACAGGATGAACTCGTGGGCACCCACGGCCCGCGCCGCCGCCTGGATCTCCTGGTCCGAGGCATCGGGCCGGCCCAGCGCGATGTTCTCGGCCACCGAGCCGGAGAACAGGAACGCCTCCTGCGTCACCATCACCACGTTGTGCCGCAGGTCGGCGGCGGAGAGCTGGTCCAGCTCCACCCCGTCCAGGGTCAGCGAGCCGGAGCTCAGGTCGTAGAAGCGCGCGATGAGCTTGACCAGGGTGGACTTGCCGGCGCCGGTCTGGCCCACCACGGCCACGGTCTGACCGGCCGGGATCGTCAGGTCGAACGCGGGCAGGATCACCTCGCCCTGGCCGTAGCCGAACTCGGCGTCGCGGAACTCCAGGCGCCCCTGGGCCCGGGGCAGCGGCACCGGGGTGGGGGACTCCCGCACGGTGGGCGCCTCCTCGAGCAGCCCGGAGACCTTCTCCAGGGCGGCCGTGGCGGACTGGAAGGAGGAGTAGAACATCGCCACCTGCTCCATCGGCTGGAACACGCGCTTGCCGGCCAGCAGCAGGGCCACCAGCACGCCCACGGCCAGGGTCCCGTCCAGCACGCGGAACCCGCCGAGGACCAGCAGCGCCACCACGGTCAGGTTGCCGGTGACCAGCAGGGTCGGCTGCAGCACGCCGAACAGGTTCAGCGAGTGCACCATGTCGTCGCGGTACCTCGAGGCCAGCCGGTCGTAGGTCTCGTCGTTCGTCCGCTCCTTGCGGAACGCCTGCACCGCGCGGATGCCGGTCATGGTCTCCACGAAGTGCACGATCATCCGCGCGGAGGACACCCGGGACCGGCGGTACACCGCCTCCGAGCGCACCTGGTACCAGCGCACGGCGATCGCCACGGGCACGAAGGCCCCGAGCAGCACGAGCCCGGAGCGCCAATCCAGCACGAAGACCGAGACGGTGGTGAACAGCATGAACATCAGCCCGGACACCAGCGAGGACACGCCCTGGTCCAGCAGTTCCCGCAACGAGTCCAGGTCCGAGGTCTGCCGCGAGATCACCCGGCCGGAGGTGTAGCGCTCGTGGAACTCCAGGCTGAGCCGCTGCGTGTGCCGGAAGACCCAGACGCGCAGGTCCAGCAGCATCGCCTGGCTCACCCGGGCGGTCAGCCAGGTGTAGGTGCCCAGCAGCAGCCCGGCCGTCAGCGCGGCCGCCACGTAGGTCCCCCCGACGGCGGCCAGCACGGGGGCGGGGGAGTCCCCGTCCCGGAGCGTGGAGACGACCTGCGGCAGCCCCCAGTCGATGCCCCAGGCGATGATCAGCGGGAACGACGCGCGGGCGGCGTTGGAGACCACCACGAGCACCACGGTCAGGAGGAGCTTCCACCGGACCGGCCGGGCGAGGTCCTTGAGCAGCGTCCAGGACCGGGCCCGCACGTAGCGCCGCTCGGCGGCATCCAGGTCCAGGCGCTCCTCGCCCCGGGTGCCCAGGAGGGTGGCGTCCCGGCGGCTCATGCCCGGTCTCCCTCGGTGCCGGTCATCGCGGTGATCCCCCCGGAGTCCATGACCGACTCGATGGAACGGTCGGCCTCGAAGCTGGAGATGATGAAGCGGTAGTCGGCGGAGCGGGCCAGCAGCTCGGCGTGGGTGCCCACGTCCAGGATCCGCCCGTCCTGCAGCACCGCCACCCGGTCGGCCAGCGCCACCGTGGAGGGCCGGTGGGCCACGATCAGCGTGGTGGTCCCGGCCAGCACGCTGCGCAGCCGGCGGGTGACCGCCTCCTCGGTGCGCACGTCCAGGGCGGAGAGCGGGTCGTCCAGCACGAGGACCTCGGGCCGCGCGGCGATGGCCCGGGCGAGGGCGATGCGCTGGCGCTGGCCACCGGACAGGCTCAGCCCCTCCTCGCCGATCTCGGTGTCGAGTCCCTCCGGCAGCCGACGGGCGAACTGGGCCTGGGCGGTGTCCAGGGCCAGGTCCAGCAGCTCCTGGGCCGCCGCCGGGTCCGCGAGCACCTGCTCGGGTGCGCCCAGCAGCACGTTGTTCCGGATGGAGTCCGAGAACAGGGTGGAGTCCTCGAACGCGATCGAGACCCGTCGCCGCAGCTCCACCAGCTCGTACTCCCGCACGTCCCGGCCGCCCACCAGCACCTGCCCGGCGGTGACGTCGTAGAGCCGGGGGACGAGCTGGACCAGGGTCGACTTGCCGGAACCGGTCAGCCCCACCAGGGCCATCGTCTCCCCGGGGCGCAGGTCCAGGGTGATGTCCCGCAACAGCGGCTCGGCGCCCTCGGGGACATCGGGGTAGCGGAAGCGGACGCCGCGGAAGGCGAGGGCCCCGGGGATGCCGGTGGCACCGCCGGTTCGGGGTGCCACCGGATCCGCGATGTCGACCGGGGTGTCCATGACCTCGGCGTGCCGGTCGATGGCGGTCTTGGCGGACAGGGACATGCCCATCAGCTGCCCGACGGACTCCACCGGTCCGCCCAGCACCGCGGTGGTGGCGAAGAACCCGGCCACGGCGCCCACCGTGAGGTCCCCGGTGGCCACGAGGTAGATGCCGACGCCCAGGGACAGCCCGATGACCGTCTCCGGCAGGGCCACGATCAGCGAGATGAACTTGGAGAGCACGGCGGCCTTGTGGACCTCGGTGCCGCGCAGGGTGTCGGCCTGGCCGCGGAAGCCCTCCAGCGCCTCCCCGCCGCGGCCGAAGGCCTTGAGCACCCGGATGCCGTGCACGGACTCCTCGACGGTGGTCGCCAGGTCCCCGGCCTGGTCCTGGGAGAGCCGGGAGGCGGCGCGGAAGTCGTTGCGGAAGTGGAAGGAGCGCCACATGATCGGCACGGCCCCGGCCAGGTAGATCAGCGCCAGGACCCAGGAGGTGGCGAACAGCAGCACCAGGCCCACCACGATCGTCACGATGGAGACCACGAACATCACGGTGCCGAACGCGATCCACCGCCGCAGCAGGGACAGGTCACCCACGGACCGGGAGAGCAGCTGGCCCGAGGGCCAGGAGTCGTGGAAGGACACCGGCAGCCGCTGCAGCCGCCGGAACAGGGCGACCCGGGCACGGTTCTCCACCCCCGCGGCCGGGGGCAGGATGAAGACACGGCGCAGGTAGACCAGCGCTCCCTCGGCCACGCCGAGCACGGTCATGATGGCCACCGCCGTCCACACGTCCGAGGCGTCCCCGCCGGGGCGCAGCACGGAGTTGACCAGTTGCTGGATCACCTGGGGGATGGCCAGGGCCACGAGTCCGGCCAGCATGGCGGAGGCCAGCCCGGCTCCCCAGCGCCAGCGGATGCCCTCCAGGTAGGGCGAGAGCCGCCGGAGGGCCTCGGCGAGGCTGCGCTCCTCGCCCCGCACGCGCCGCAGGGATGGACGGGCGGACGTGGACACGGCGGGACCTCCGGGTCGAGGGGGTGGGCGATCCACCATCCTACGGGCGCCCGGGACGTTCTGAAAGACTCCTTTGACGCAGGTCAGCGCGCGACGACGTCCAGCACCACGGCCTCGGGCCGGCAGGCGAACCGGAAGGGCGCTGTGGGGGAGGTGCCGATGCCCGCGGAGACCTCGAGGGGGACGGTGCGGCCGTCGAGGCTCCACTGCGTCAGTCCCGAGGCCTGCCACGTGGGCAGGTCGCAGTTGGTGACGAGGGCGCCGTACCCGGGCACGCAGACCTGGCCGCCGTGCGTGTGCCCGGCGAAGATGACGTCGGCCCCGTCCGCGACCATGGCGTCCAGCACCCGCCGGTAGGGGGCGTGGGTGACGCCGATCCGCAGCGACCGGGCCGGCGTCGCACTGGAACCGCGGAAACCGGGCCAGGCGTCGCGGTCCAGGTGCGGGTCGTCGGTGCCGGCCAGGTCCAGCCGGATCCCCTGCAGCACCACGGACGTGTTCCGGTTGGCCAGGCCGGTCCAGCCGCGGGCCTCGAAGGCGCTGAACAGCTGGTCCGCGGGCAGCCGGACCCGGTCCGGGTCCTGGCGGGACGGTCCGGCGAGGTAGCGCAGCGGGTTGGCCGGCGTGGGCGCGTAGTAGTCGTTGGAGCCGGGGACGAAGACCCCCGGCACGTCCAGCAGTGGGCCCAGGGCCTGCAGCAGCGGACGGATCGAGGCGGGGGAGGCGATGTTGTCCCCGGTGTTCACCACCAGGTCCGGCTGGAGCGTGTGCAGCGTGGACAGCCACCGCAGCGTGTCCGCGTGGGCCGGCATCAGGTGGATGTCGGACAGGTGCAGGATCCGGAACGGCCGGCCCCCGGGGGGCAGGATCGGCAGCCGCTCGGTGCGGACCGCGAAGTTCCGGGCCTCCACCAGGGTGCCCCAGGCCACGGCCGCCGCGGCGGACAGGGCACCGGCCCCGGCCACCGCGGCCGGGATCGCCCACGTCCTGCGCGGACCGGTCACCTTCTCAGCCCCCACGGCGGGCCTCCTCACTCCGTCGAGACGACGGTGTCGGGATCGTAGTACGGACGGGGTCCACCGTAGTTGCCGACCGGGATCCGCTGTCCACCCTCGCGCGACCCCTCGGTGCGCGGATCCGAGCTCGGGCCGTCGAACGCGGTGAAGTCGTCGGTCGGGTAGTTCCCGGCCACGTCGCGCATGTAGTCGGCCCACATGGGCCCGGCGATGATGGAGCCCCAGACGTCGTCATAGGTGATGCCGGCGATCCGCTTGCCCTCCAGGGAGACCTGGTTGCGGAAGTTCCCGACCCACGAGGCCGTGGTCAGGCCGGTGGTGGAGCCGATGAACCAGGTGGACGAGGACCAGTTGTTCGTACCGGTCTTGCCGGCGATCTCGAACGGCATGTCCGTGGCGATCCGCTCGGAGGCGATCGCCTTGAGGGTGTTGTTCAGTTCGGCCACCTCCTGGGAGTCGGCGACCTTCTCGCACTCCACCGGGGGCACCTGGTAGGTGTTGCCCCGGGTGTCGGTCACCTCGGAGATGACGCGGGGTGCGCAATAGTTGCCGTCGTCCGCGAGGGTGGCGTAGGCGGCGGCCATCATCAGCGGCGACACCTCCTCCGAGCCCAGCACGAAGGACGGGTTCCGCGGGTCGATGGACTCGCCCGTGCCGGCGTTCTGGATGCCCACCCGGTCCAGGAGCCCAGTGATGGCGCACAGGTCCTGGGTGTGGGCCGCCGCCACGGTGGCGGTGTTGATGGACCAGTACAGCCCGTAGTCCGCGCGCATCGGCTTGTTCATGTCGGCGATCGCGTTGCGGACGGTCCAGCCGTTGCCGTCGACCAGGAGCGGGATGGTCCCGCCCTCGCCACAGGAGCCCTTGAACCGCGTGTAGGTCGGGTACTCGTTGATCCGCGCGTCGAGGGTGTCCGTCATGGAGTGCCCGGACTCGATGAACGAGAGGAACACGAAGGGCTTCATGGTGGAGCCGGCCTGGAACCCGGCGCCGCCGCCCATGGTCTTGTTGACGTTGAAGTTGATGGTGGTGCCGCCCTCGGACTCACCCGGGTCATAGGTCGTGTTCTGGGCCATGGCGCGGACGTTGCCGGTGCCCGGCTCGACCGTGACGAGGGAGGCTCCCAGCTCGCCGACCGTGCCGCGGTCGCTCTCGAAGGTGGTGTACGGGGCGTTCTCGCGGGCGACCTTCTCCGCCTCCTTCTGAAGGGTGGAGTCCAGGGTGGTGGTGATCTGCAGCCCGCCGCGGTCCAGCAGCCGCTGGCGGGACTCGAGGTCCGGGCCGAACGCCTCGGAGGACTCCACGGTGCGCTTGACGTAGTCGCAGAAGTAGTTGCCGAAGTCGGCGGACATGCACCCGGAGGACAGCGGGGTGACGTCCAGCGTGATCTCCGTGGCCACGGCCTGGTCGTGGGTGGCCTGGTCGATCTTGCCCGTGCGCAGCATGGCGGCCAGCACGGTGTTGCGGCGCTCCAGGGCGCCGTCCGGGTTGTTCACCGGGTTGTAGCCGTTGGGGGACTGCACCATGCCGGCGAGCAGGGCCGACTCCGGGATGGTGAGGTCCTTCGCGTTCTTGTTGAAGAAGTAGCGGGATGCGGCCTCCACGCCGTAGACACGGCCGGAGAACAGCACGATGTTCAGGTAGCCCTCGAGGATCTCGTCCTTGGTCATCTCCTTCTCGATGGCCACGGCGAGCTTCATCTCACGCAGCTTGTCCGCCACGTTCTTGGTGCCGGAGATGGTGGTGCGCTCGTTGTTGAGGTACTGCGCGTTGACGAGCACGTTGTTCACGTACTGCTGCGTGAGGGTGGAGGCGCCCTGCGTGGTGTCCGAGGTGGCGTTGTTCACGAGGGCGCGCGTCAGGCCGCGGGGGTCCACGCCACCGTGCTCGTAGAAGCGCTCGTCCTCGATCGCGACGATCGCGTCCTTCATGTTGTCCGAGATCTGGTCCAGCTCCACCGGGACCCGGTTCTCCGCGTAGAAGGTGGCCAGGACGTTCCCGTCCTTGTCCAGGACGCGGGAGGGCACCGAGAGCGGCTCCTCCTTCAGCTCCGCCGGCAACTGGTCCAGCATGTCCCCGCCGGCCGTGGCCGTGGCCCCACCCATCGCGGCGGCGGGCAGCAGCAGCCCCGCCGCGAGCACGCCGCACAGGGCGCTGACGCCGAGGAAGGCGACGATCTTGCCCAGCGTGGTGGCAGTGTCGAAGAAGGGGGACGTGCGGTTGACCATGGGGGCGATTCTACCGGCAGCATTCTCCCCCGCGCGCGAGGGAGGTCCGGCTAGGGTGGAGCCCATGACAACCTGGGAATACCTGATCACCCCGCTGCCCCTGCACACCCCCAAGCAGGTCCTGGACCTGCACGGCTCCGAGGGCTGGGAGCTGGTCACCGTGATGACCGGCCCCGAGGGCGGCGCGGTGGCCTACCTGAAGCGGCCGAAGCAGTGACCGGCGCACAGTCGGCGGTGGAGACCCGCCTCGCCGAGCTCGGGCTGACCCTGCCGCCGGTGACCGCCCCCGTGGCCGCCTACGTGCCCGCGATCCTCGACGGGGACCGGGTGCACACCTCCGGCCAGCTGCCGTTCGAGGGCGGACAGCTCGGCGCCACCGGCAAGGTCGGCGCGGAGGTCGACCCGGCGCGGGCCGCCGAGCTGGCCGCCGTCTGCGCGGTCAACGCGCTGGCCGCCGTGAAGTCCGTGATCGGTGACCTGGACCGCGTGGAGCAGGTCGTGAAGGTGGTCGGGTTCGTCGCCTCCGACCCCTCGTTCACCGGTCAGCCGCAGGTCATCAACGGTGCCTCCGAGCTGCTGGGCAAGGTCTTCGGCGACGCCGGCGCCCACGCCCGCTCCGCCGTCGGGGTGGCCGTGCTGCCGCTCGACGCGCCGGTCGAGGTCGAGATCTCCGTCCGTATCCGCTGAACCGCACCGGAGGGCGCACATGACCGAACCGTATGCCCCGCGCACCGGCATGGCGGTGGGGCACGGTCCGGTCCACCGCCCGGTCCGGCCGCCGCGACGCCGCACGTTCGAGCTGCCCGAGGACCAGCAGGCCGCGGCCCGCAGCTGGCTGGTCCACGGGGAGCGGCGGCCGCGGGCGGCCCGGCGGGCCTCCTCGGTGGCGATCGTCCGGGACGGGCTCAACGGCGTCGAGACCCTGTTGCGCTACCGGGCCGGGGCCACGCCGCTGGGCGCCGTGGCCTTCCCCGGCGGCTCGCTGGAGCCGTCCGACGAGGACGAGTGCGACTGGTACGGCCCGACGCCGGCCCAGTGGGCCCGGGTGCTGGGGCTGGAGGACCACCGGCTCGCCCGCCGGCACGTGGCCGGGGCGATCCGTGAACTCTTCGAGGAGACCGGCATCCTGCTGGCCGGCACGGACCCGCACTCGGTGGTGGAGAACCCCGGGGGAGGGGAGTGGATGGAGGCCCGCCGGGCCCTCGACGAGCAGCAGACCACCCTCCCGGCGCTGCTGAACCGGCGTGGGCACGGGCTGCGCACGGACCTGCTGCGGGCGGTGGGGCGCTGGCACAGCCCGCACTTCGCGCACCGCCGCTTCGACACCCAGTACTTCGCCGTGGCCGTGCCGCACGGCCAGGACGCCACGCTGCTGGCGGGCAAGGGACTGTGGGCGGAGTGGATGCCGGCCGGCCTGGTGCTCGCCGGCCGGCGGGGCACGCGGCTGGGGGACGGGATCGGCCGGCCGGAGACCGTCGGCCGCCGGCTCGGGGCGCTGACCGTCCCCGCGGTGGAACTGCTGCTGGAGCGGATGGCCACCGCGGGGTCGACCGTGGAGTTCCTGATGGGCCTGACCATCCGCGGCGGCGTCCCCGAGTACACCCCGGAATTGCTGGAGACCCTGGAACTGGAGGTCACCCTGCCGGGCGGGCGGTGGGGACGCTAGGCCCTCAGCGGGAGCGCTGGCGCAGGCGCTGCAGGTCCAGGACGACGACGGCGCGGTTCTCCAGGCGGATCCAGCCGCGCTGCACGAACTCGGCCAGGGCCTTGTTCACGGTCTCGCGGGAGGCGCCGACCAGCTGGGCCAGCTCCTCCTGGGTGAGGTCGTGGGCCACCAGCAGGCCGTCGGCGGCCGGCCGGCCGAAGCGGTCGGCCAGGTCCAGCAGGGCCTTGGCCACGCGGCCCGGCACGTCCGAGAAGACCAGGTCCGCCAGGGACTCGTTGGTCTTGGACAGGCGCTGGGCCAGGGCCCGCAGCAGCTGCATCGAGACCTCGGGGGTGGACTGGATGACCTTGCGCAGGTTGTCGTGGCGCAGCCCGGCCAGCCGGGTGGCGGAGACCGCGGTGGCCGAGGCGGTGCGCGGCGCCGGGTTGAACAGCGCCATCTCACCGAAGATCTCGCCCGGGCCGAGGACGGCCAGCAGGTTCTCGCGGCCGTCCGGGGCCGTGCGGCCGAGCTTGATCTTGCCGGACATGATGACGTAGAGCTGGTCGCCCTGGTCACCCTCGTGGAAGGCGGAGGCGCCCCGGGAGAGCTCGACCTCCGTCAGCTCCGAGGTCAGGGCCGAGAAGACCTCGTCATCCAGGTTGGTGAACAGCGGGGCCTTGCGCAGTACCTCGAGATCCATGTGTCCTTCGTCCTCACTGTTGACAGGCGTGTACGGGCATGCCGCCGGAAACGACATGCAATGACTCACGGACCATTCTGCCCCATGCCCGGCCATCGTGACGGTAAAATGGGTTCTCACGCGTGCGCCGGTGGCGGGACGCAGGATGGAGGGGTGCTTGGTGCTCGGACTGACCTGGCTGGACTGGGTGCTGCTCGTCGTCCTGCTGGTCTTCCTCCTGGCGGGGTACCGCCGGGGCTTCTGGGTGACGCTCGGCACCATCGTCGGGCTGGTCGCCGGTGCGGCCGCCGCGTTCTTCTCCATCCCCCTGGTCTCGGACTGGGTGCCGGATCCGTCGTGGCGCCTGATCGCGATCATCGCCGCCGCCCTCGTGCTGGTGCTCATCGGCCAGGCCGTCGGCGCCGGGATCGGCCGCGCCATCCGGTTGCGCATGGCGCTGCCGGCCCTGCGCACCGCCGACCGCCTGGCCGGGGCCGTGGTCAACACCGCCGTGGCGGCCGGCCTCATCGCCTTCGTGGCCTTCTCCGCGTCCTCCATGGGGCTGCCGCCGGTGACCGGCGCCATCTCCCAGTCCCGCGTCATCACGGTCATCAACGCCGGGGTCCCGGAATCGGCCAAGACGATCATCGCCCAGGTCCGGTCCACCGTCGCCGGTTCCGACGTGGTCCCCGAGCTGGAGGAGCCGATCGTCCACGCCACGCCCACCGCCGACCCCACGGCCCCGGAACCGGACAACGCCATCGACCTGGCCCGGGCCTCGGTGGTGCGGATCAGCGGCACCGCGTTCGTGTGCGGGCAGAACCAGACCGGTTCCGGCTTCGCCGTCACGGATGACCGCGTGGTGACCAACGCCCACGTGGTCTCCGGCCTGACGGAACCGGCCGTGGAGGACGCGGAGGGCACCGTCTACGCCGGCCGGGTCGTGCACTTCGACGCCGCACGGGACCTGGCCGTGGTGGCGGTGGACGACGCCGACCTGCCCACGCTGGACACCGGGGCCCAGATGACCGACGGTGACAGCGGCTACATCATGGGCTACCCCTCCGGGGGCCCGTTCTGGATGGGTCCGGCCGAGGTCCAGGCGCGCGGGGAGGTCACCGTGAACAACATCTACGGCGGGGACCCCGGTCCGCTGGACATCTACCAGCTCAACGCCGACGTCCAGCTGGGCAGCTCCGGTGGCCCGCTGCTGGACGATGCCGGTGACGTGGCCGGCGTCGTCTTCGCCCGGGCCGCGGGGGACGTCAAGGTCGGCTACGCCATCACCGGCGAGGAGGCCGAGGCGGTGCTCACCGGCGCCGGGCAGATGGAGGAGACCGTCTCCACCGGACAGTGCATCCAGGGCGGCTGAGCACCCGGACCTGACGTGCGGGTCTGGGGGCGGGAAGTGTACGCGCGCACAAGGACTGCATTAGTGTGGTCGCCACCACTTTCCGCACCGCAGCGCAGGACCGCACCGTCCCTCCATCCTCACGGGGCGGACCGTGACCCTGCGCGGCCGAGGTACTGACCGGGAGGGACCGTGTCGTCCACCACCGCATCACCCCAGAAGGCGAGCCGCGAGCAATTCGCGGGCCGCTGGGCGTTCATCTTCGCCGCGATCGGGTCCGCCGTCGGACTCGGCAACATCTGGCGCTTCCCCTATGTCGCCTACGAGAACGGCGGCGGCGCCTTCATCGTCCCGTACCTGGTCGCCCTCCTGACGGCCGGCATCCCGCTGCTGTTCTTCGACTACGCGATCGGGCACCGCTTCAAGGGCTCGCCCCCGCTGGCCTTCCGGCGGCTCAGCAGGTGGACGGAGTCGATCGGCTGGTGGCAGGTGCTGATCTGCTTCGTCATCGGCGTCTACTACGCGGCCATCATCGCCTACGCGGCGATGTACACCTGGTTCTCCTTCGACGAGCGCTGGGGCGATGACCCGGAGGCGTTCTTCTTCGGCGAGTACCTGCGGGTGGCGGACGACGTGGCACCGAACCTGGAGTTCGTCCCGTCCGTGTTCTGGCCGATGCTGGTGGTCTGGCTCATCCTGCTGGTGATCCTGGGGGTGGGCGTCAAGAAGGGCATCGCGATGGCCTCGCTCATCGGGATCCCGGTGCTGGTGGTCATGTTCGTCATCCTGGTGGTCGTGGCCCTGTTCCTGCCGGGTGCCCCCGAGGGGCTCAACGCGCTGTTCACCCCGAACTGGGAGGTGCTCACGAATCCCCAGGTGTGGATCGCGGCCTACGGCCAGATCTTCTTCTCCCTGTCCGTGGGCTTCGGCATCATGATCACCTACGCCTCGTACCTCAAGCGCCGGACCAACCTGACGGGCTCGGGCCTGATGGTGGGCTTCTCCAACTCGAGCTTCGAGATCCTCGCCGGCATCGGCGTCTTCGCGGCGCTGGGCTTCATGGCCCAGGCCAATGGCGTGGAGGTGGCCGAGGTGGTCACCAACGGCATCGGCCTGGCCTTCATCGCCTTCCCGACCATCATCTCCGAGGCCCCGGCCGGGGCGCTGATCGGCGTGCTGTTCTTCGCCTCGCTGGTCGTGGCGGGCTTCACCTCGCTGATCTCGATCCTCGAGGTGGTCGTCTCCGCGGTGAAGGACAAGCTGGGCTGGAGCCGCTGGACCACGGTGATCGTGGTGGTCGGGACCTCCGGGCTGATCTCCCTGCTGCTGTTCAGCACCACCTCCGGCATCAACGTCCTGGACGTCACGGACGCCTTCGCGAACAACTTCGGCATCGTGGGCGCCGCCCTCGTGGCGGTCGTGGTGGTGTCCTGGCTCCTGCGACGCCTGGACAACATGGTGAACCACCTCAACGCGGTGTCCTCCTTCCGCGTCGGCCGGGCCTACAAGGTCCTCGTGGCCGTGATCCTGCCCATCGTGCTGGCCTACATGTGGGTCTCCGACGTGGTGCTGAAGGCCACCGAGGGCTACGGGGACCTGCCGTCCTGGTTCGTGGGCACCTTCGGCTGGGGCATGTCGATCGCGCTGATCGTGGTCGCCGTCCTGCTGTCCCTGCTGCCGTGGACCCAGAGGTCGGCCCTGCACAGCGAACTGAACGACAACCTCGAGTCCGAGGACCTGCCGGAATACCCGGAACACGAGGGCACCGGCCCCGGCGTCCAGTGGGACACCGTCGGCCAGCACCATCACGCCGAGCACCCGAGAAAGGGGCACTGACATGGACCCGATCGCCATCCTGTTCTTGGTCGTCGCCATCGTGGTGGTGTGGGGCGGCATGGTCGCCTCGCTCATCCACCTGCTGAAGAACCCGGACCACCTCTCCGGCGAGGAGGGCATCGCGCCCGGCCCGACGACCTGACACCTCCGCCAACGACGAAGGCCCCGGACCTCGCGGTCCGGGGCCTTCGTGTCACCGCGGTTACGTGCGCAGCGACTGGGCGATCTGCTGCATGATCGTCGGGTCGGACAGGGTCGAGGCATCGCCCGGGTCCCGGCCCTCGGCGACGTCCTTGAGCAGGCGGCGCATGATCTTGCCGGAGCGGGTCTTGGGCAGCTCGGGCACCACCAGGATGTGCTTGGGCTTGGCGATCGCGCCGATCTCCCGCGCCACGTGGTTGCGCAGCGTCTGCTCCGTCTCGGCCTGGTCGACCTGACCGGCCTCCTCCGTGACGATCACGAACGCGACGACGGCCTGGCCGGTGGTGGCGTCGGTGGCGCCCACCACGGCGGACTCGGCCACGATCGGATGCGAGACCAGGGCGGACTCGATCTCCGAGGTGGACAGCCGGTGCCCGGAGACGTTCATGACGTCGTCCACGCGGCCGGTGACCCAGACATCCCCGTCCTCGTCCCGGCGGGCCCCGTCCCCGGCGAAGTACATGTCCTCGAACCGGGACCAGTAGGTGTCCTTGTAGCGCTCGGGGTCACCCCAGATGCCGCGGAGCATGGCCGGCCACGGATCCCTGATCACGAGGAAGCCGGCGGAGTCGTTGGGCAGGGAGTTGCCCGCCTCGTCCACCACGTCCACGGTGATGCCGGGGACGGGCACCTGGGCGGAACCGGGCTTGGCGGCGGTGACGCCGGGCAGCGGGGCGATCATGTGCGCGCCGGTCTCCGTCTGCCACCAGGTGTCCACGATCGGGGCAGGGTCCTGCTTGCGCGGACCCGGGGTGACGGAGCCGTCGTCGTTCTTCGTCCCGGCCCCGGCGTTCGCACCGATGACGTCCCGGTACCACAGCCACGCCTCGGGGTTGATGGGCTCGCCCACCGAGCCCAGGACGCGCACGGAGGACAGGTCGAAGGAGTCCGGGATGGACCGGCCCCACTTCATCATGGTGCGGATCGCGGTGGGCGCGGTGTAGACGATGGTGATCCCGTACTTCTGCACCAGCTCCCACCAGCGGCCGTTGTGCGGGAAGTCCGGGGTGCCCTCGTAGAGCACCTGGGTGGCGCCGTTCACCAGGGGGGCGTAGGCGACGTAGGAGTGCCCGGTGACCCAGCCGACGTCGGCGGTGCACCAGTACACGTCCGTCTCGGGGTGCAGGTCGAAGGTGTCGCGGTGGGTCACGGCGCCCTGGACCAGGTATCCGCCGGTGGTGTGCAGGATGCCCTTGGGCTTGCCGGTGGTGCCGGAGGTGTAGAGGATGAACAGCGGGTGCTCGGAGTCGTGCCAGACCAGTTCGTGCTCGTCGGAGGCGGCCCGGAGCGCGTCGTGCCACCACAGGTCCCGGCCGTCGGTCCACTCCACGTCCTGCTCGTTGCGGCGGACCACCAGGACGTTGGACACGGCGTGGCCGGGCGCGGACAGGGCCGCGTCCACGGCGGGCTTGAGCATCGAGGGCTTGCCGCGGCGCCAGGAGCCGTCGGCGGTCACCACGAGCTTGGCCTCGGCGTCGTCGATGCGCGAGCGCAGGGCGTCGGCGGAGAAACCGCCGAACACCACGGAGTGCACCGCGCCGATGCGCGCACAGGCGAGCATGGTGATGACGGCCTCGGGGATCATCGGCAGGTAGACGGCCACGCGGTCGCCCTTGGTCACGCCGAGGGACTCGAAGGCGTTGGCGGCGCGACGCACCTCGGCGGCCAGCTCGGCGTAGGTCCAGGTCCGGGTGTCCCCGGGCTCACCCTCGAAGTGGATGGCCACGCGGTCACCGTGGCCGGCCTCCACGTGGCGGTCCAGGGCGTTGTACGCGGCGTTGGTGGTGCCGCCCACGAACCACTTCGCGAACGGGGCGTCCGACCAGTCCAGGACCTCGGTGAAGTCCTGCTCCCAGTGCAGCACCTCACGGGCCTGGTCGGCCCAGTAGCCCAGCCGGTCGGCCGCGGCCTGCTCATAGCGCTCGGCGGTGGCCACGGCCTGCGCGGCGAACTGCTCGGAGGGCGGGAAGGTGCGCCTCTCCACCAGCAGGGGGTCCATGGAGCCGGAGGCGGATTCGCCGGAAGTGGACGTCGACATGCGTACTCCTTCGGTGCGGAAGATCTCGTACCGGGCCACGCCTGAGTCGTTGGTGTAACGCCCATCACAGGGCCCGCAGGGACAGCCTAACGTCCGAGGCCATCGCGTGCAGAGCATTGCGCGCGAAGACTGATTGAATGGTTCCCGAGAAGAACACGGGCCTGAGGGGGCCCGAAGGGGACACCAGGAGGACGCACATGAGCATCGCATCGCACCGTGGCCGGAAGGCGCCCGCGCGTACCGGCGGAGGACTGCGGCTGGACCGCTGGGACCTGGGCTTCTTCCTCGCCGTCCTGGTGATCCTCGTGGGCTCCGTCGTGCCGCTGGGCACCCTGCGGCAGAACCTGTGGAACACCCCCGGCGTGTTCTTCCTGGGCGTGGGCGTCGTGGTGCCCCTCGTGGCCGCCGGCCTCGTGCTGTCCCGGGGCGTCAGCGGCCTGGACGGACCCCGCGTGGGATCGCTGTCCACCGAGCAGTTCTGCCACGTGGCCTCCTGGCTCGCGCTGGCCTTCTTCTTCAGCAGCGTCGTCACCACGCTGAACCCGGTCTTCCTGATCGGGCTGCTCGGCGCGCTCGGCATGGTCCTCACCTCGCCGCTGCGCGGCGTGATGACCCGCGTGCTCGCCTCGTCCGCGGCGCGCCGTCCCCGGCCGGCCGCCGTCGCGGCCCCCGAGACCCCGGCGCCCCGTGAGGCCCCCGAGGCCGCCGAGGGCACGACGTCGGCACCGCAGCCGGGTGGGACGGCCTCCGGCCCGTGGCCCACCCCCGCCGCGGTCGCCCACGCGCAGGACACCCACGCGCAGGAGACTCCGGAGCCCGGGGCGGAGCCGGGACAGCCCTCCGGGGCCGAGATCGACGAGGACCTGGGCGCGACGCGGTTGCGCCCGCGGACCACGGAGGAGGCCGAGGCCTCCGCGACCGCCGCCTTCGGTGCTCCCGGCACCGAGGTGCCGGAACCCGTCGAGGAGACGGAGGAACCCCTCGGGGAGCCGGCCGCGCCCCGCGGGACCGAGCCGGCGGGCTACGAGGCGTTCTGGTTCGCCGTCGGGACCCCGCGGTGGACCGTGAACCCCGAGGACGGCAGCCCCGCGTTCGGCCTCGAGCCCGGCGGCTGGATCCTCGCGCTCGAGGACCGCGGCCACGAGTTCCTGGTGCAGAACACCGACGGACGGACCGGGGTGCTGAGGGACCTGTCCGACATCGAGCGGGCGTGAGCGAGACCCGGCTCGGCCTCACCCGCCGGGCCCGCAGGATCAACCGGGTCCTGGCGGAGGCCTACCCCTACGCGGTCGCCGAACTGGACTTCACCACGCCCTTCGAACTGCTCGTGGCCACGGTGCTGTCCGCCCAGACCACGGACGTGCGCGTCAACGCGACCACCCCGGCGCTGTTCGCTCGGTTCCCCGACGCCGAGGCGATGGCCCACGCGGACGAGCGCGAGCTCCAGGAGCTCGTCCGGCCGCTGGGGTTCTACCGGAACAAGGCGGCGGCCATCCAGGGGCTGTCCCGGGTCCTCGTCGAACGCCACGGCGGGGAGGTCCCCGGCCGGCTGGACGACCTCGTGGCGCTGCCCGGGGTGGGCCGCAAGACCGCCTTCGTGGTGCTCGGCAACGCCTTCGGTGTCCCCGGGCTCACCGTGGACACCCACTTCGGCCGGCTGGCCCGGCGCCTGGGGTTCACCGCGCAGCAGGACCCGGTGAAGGTGGAGCAGGAGGTCGCCGCCCTGTTCGAGCGCCGGGACTGGACCATGCTCTCCCACCGGCTCATCTTCCACGGCCGCCGGGTCTGCCACGCCAAGCGTCCGGCCTGCGGCGCCTGCCCCGTGGCGCGGTGGTGCCCCTCCTACGGGATCGGGGAGACGGACCCGGTAGCGGCGGTGGGACTGCTGAAGTACGAACTGGCCCCGGGGCGCGAGGAACTGCACGCGCGGATGCTGGCCGGGGCCACGCGGGCACAGCTGCGGGCCGAGGGATACAGTCTGGGAGCATGATGGAGATCGACGGTGCGCTGGCGGACCTGCGAGCGCTGGTGGCCCGGTACGGCGTCCTGGGGCCCGGCATGGCCCGGGGCGACCGGCCGAACCGGCTTCCCGACGACGGCCGCGGCTGGGACTTCGGCGTGGACCTGGAGCCCGGGGCGGGGGTACCGGCCGAATCGGCCGTCCTGGTGCTCTTCGGGGCCCTGGACCGGCGGCCCTCGCACTTCCACACCGACGCCGTGCCCGAGGACCTGGACCTGCTGCTCACCCAGCGGGCCCTGCACCTGCGCAAGCACCCCGGGCAGGTGGCCTTTCCCGGGGGCCGGAAGGACCCCGAGGACGCCGACCACGTGGCCACCGCCCTGCGGGAGGCCCAGGAGGAGACGGGACTGGACCCTCACGGGGTCCGGGTGCTGGGGAGCCTGCCGCCGGCGCCGTTGACGGTGACGAACTTCCGGGTCACCCCCGTGGTCGGCTGGTGGGACCGGCCCTCAGACGTGTTCGTGGTGGATGAGGGGGAGGCCACCCGGGTGTTCCGGGTGCCCGTGGCCGACCTGGTGGACCCGGCCAACCGGATCACGACCAGTCGCAGCGCCGAGCCCTCCGTGGGCGCCCGCCGCTTCCGCAGCCCCGGGTTCCTCGTCTCGGACACCCTCGTCTGGGGCTTCACCGCCATCGTCCTCGACCGGATCCTCGAACTGCTCGGCTGGGCCCAGGACTGGGACCGGGAACGGGTGATCGACATCAGCGGCTGGGACGCCTCCCAGCCGGTCCCCGTGCACCGGCCCTGAGCACCCCGCCCGCTCCTGCACAGGGGCCCGCCCCCGGGGAGCCGTCCCCGGGGCGAGGCGCCCGGCCTGCACCGCACCGGCCCGGACGGGCACGCTCGGACCATGACCAGTACCGCTGCGGTCCCGCTCCCCGTGCTGTATCTGCCACCCCCCGAATCCGGGACGCTCGCGACCCGGCTGCTGCACGAGGTCGCGGCCTGCGTGGCGGCCGTCGGGCACCGGTTGCACGTGCAGTCCCCTCAGCCGGGGACCGTCCCCGACGCCCTCGCGCAATTCTCGTCCGCCCACGGACGGGAACCGGTCATGGTCATCAGCGGCCACCTGGCGGGCGGGCCCACGACCGGGCCGCGAACCAGCGCCGTCGGCGTGGCCGCCGTGACGCTGGACGGGACGGCATCGACGAACCCGGATCCGTCCACCCTGACGCTGCCCACCCGGTCACGGCCGCTGTGCCGCATGCTGGCCCGCAGCGTCGACCCCCACCTGCCGGGCCGGGCGCTCATCCTGGCCCACCAGGGTGACGGCCCCGGTGGTGATGACGGCTGGCCCGGCCTGCCGTGGGGACTCACCCTGCTGCTGGGCGGGCCCGGCCGCGGGGTGCTCGTGGACCTGCGGGGCACCGGGGGCGGGCTGGACGCCCGCCTCCGGGCGAACTCCGAGGCCTCCGCCCTGACGGAGGTCCTGGGACCGACGCCCGGCCCCGCCCTGGCCGGCCGGCTCCCGGTGGCCGGCGGGGTGCGCTGGGGGAGCATGACGGGTCCTCCCGCGCAGCTGCTGCCCGTGATCGATGCCACCGTCGACACCTTCCGCTGGACCGTGCTCGACGTGGGCCGCGACGCGCACCTGGCGACGACGCTGGCCGCCGAGGGGTTTCCCCTGCTGTCCGTGACCGGCCAGGGAGGAACCTGCTGTCTCGAGGTCCCGGGCCGGCCCCCGGCGCGGTTGGCCCTGGACCCCTCCCTGTGGGGCGGACC
>NZ_CALMQR010000070.1:0-2587 GCF_937871995.1 uncultured Citricoccus sp.
CACCGGACGAGGCGGCCAGGCGCGAGGAGGCAGCCAGGCCCAGGTAGCTGCCGTAGGCCGCCTCGTGACCGCCCCCGAGCACGACGACCAGCCGATGGTCCTCCAGCAACCGCGCCACCCGGCGGCCCAGGTGCACCTGGGCGGACTCGAGGTCCTCGCCGGCCACGGTGACGTCACCGGCGTCGTGGAGGCCGAACTCTCCGTGCACCGCCAGGGGGGCGAGGGCCCGGCGCAACGCCGCCGGTCCGGCGGCGGCGCCGGGCCGTCCGTGGTTGCGGCGGACGCCCTCGTCACTGGCGAAGCCGATGAGGGCGGTCGTCGCCGACACCCCGGAGAGGTTCGAGCCACCGGGCGGGCCCGGCACCTCGGACGGGCGGACGGCCCCCGGCCCGCGCACCACGTCGTGCCAGCGCCGGTGTTCCGGCCCCGGGCCGTCGGAGCGACCGGACCACGCCCCACCCCGTGCGCCGGGAGCCGGTTGCTCAGGCATGTCCCCCGTCCCCCTCCCGGTCCGGCCGGTGCCGCGGTGCCCAGCCGGTCAGGGTGTGGCCGAGGTCCATGGCCTCGGCCGCGGTGGCCACGACCGCCCCGCTGGTGACCAGCTCGACCACCGCGGCCAGGTCCGGGGACAGGAACCGGTCCGGCCCGGGCCCGGGCACCCGGCCGCGCACCAGCCGCAGGAGTGCCCCGGTGACCGGTGCCGGAGCGGCCCCGCGCAGCTCGAGGGCGCGGGTGGCGGCGTAGATCTCGACGCCGAGCACGGCGGCCAGGTTTTCGAGGGCGGTGCGCAGCTTCCGCCCGGCGTGCCAGCCCATGGACGCGTGGTCCTCCTGCATCGCCGAGCTGGGGATCGAGTCCACGCTGGCCGGCACCGCCAGCCGCTTGGTCTCGGCGACCATCGCCGCCTGCGTGTAGTGGGCGATCATCAGCCCCGAGTCCACGCCCGGGTCGTCCGCCAGGAACGGTGGCAGGCCCTGGTTCCGGGCGACGTCCATCAGCCGGTCCGTGCGCCGCTCGGTAA
The DNA here is from genome assembly GCF_937871995.1 of uncultured Citricoccus sp. Lineage (NCBI taxonomy): Bacteria > Bacillati > Actinomycetota > Actinomycetes > Micrococcales > Micrococcaceae > Citricoccus > uncultured Citricoccus sp. Next base: position 1,022 of record NZ_CALMQR010000070.1, read on the forward strand.
TCGAGGCCACGTCGGCCACCACGATGGCCAGGAAGTCCAGGGCGTGGGCCAGCGGGGCGCCATGGAAGTTCCCGTTCGAGGAGACGGACCCGTCGTCGAGCACCACCGGATTGTCGATCGCGGCCCGGAGCTCGCGCCAGGCCACCTGCTCGGCGAAGGCCAGGGTGTCCCGGGCGGCGCCGGTCACCTGCGGGGCGCAGCGCAGCGAATACGCGTCCTGCACCAGGTGGTCCGAGTCCCGGTGCGAGGCCACGATGGCCGAACCCCTCAGGGCGGCGAACATGTTGGCCCCGCTGGTGGTCTGGCCGTCATAGGGGCGCAGGGGTCCCAGCACCTCCGGCCGGAACACCTGGTCGGTGCCCAGCAACGCCTCCACGCTCGCCGCGGCGGAGAGGTCCGCCACCGTCAGCAGGTTCTCCAGGTCGTCCAACGCCAGGACCAGCATGCCCAGCATCCCGTCCGTGCCGTTGACCAGCGCCAGGCCCTCCTTCTCCTCGAGCCGCACCGGAGTGATCCCGGCGGCCGCCAGGGCGCCGGCGGCAGGGACGGGCCGGTCCTCGGCGTCCAGGACCTCGCCCTCTCCGGTCAGCACCAGGGCGCACGCCGCGAGCGGCGCCAGGTCCCCCGAGCACCCGAGAGAGCCGTACTCGCGGACCACCGGGGTGATCCCGGCGTTGAGGACCGCCACGTAACCGGTCAGCGTCCCGGGCCGCACGCCGGTCCGGCCCGTGGCCATGGTGCGGGCCCGCAACAGCATCAGCGCGCGCACCACCTCGCTCTCCACCGGCCGGCCCATCCCGGCGGCGTGCGAGCGGACGAGGGACCGCTGCATACGACTGCGCAGCGCACCGGGGATATGCCGCTGGGCCAGGGCGCCGAACCCGGTGGAGACCCCATAGACGGGGCGTGCGGCCGCGGCGAGCCGGTCGACATGCTGCCGGTTCGCCCGGACCCGGTCGAGCGTGGCGGCGCTGATCGTCACCGGCGCCCCGAACCGGGCCACGGCGACGACGTCGCGCAGGCTCAGGGCGTCCGGGTCCAGTTCGATCGGATTCACGGCCAGTCCTGCCCCGCGATCAGGCGACCGCCCCGGTACACCCGCCGGACGAGGTCGACCCCGGGCCGGTAGGCCAGGTACCGGTGGCTGGGCGCGTCCAGGACGATGAAGTCGGCGCGGGCGCCGGCGGTGAGGCGCCCGACGTCGGGCCGGCGCAGCGCGGCCGCTCCCCCGGCGGTGGCGGCCCACACCGCCTGGTCCACGGTGAAGTGCATGTCCCGCACGGCCACCGCGATGCAGAAGGGCATGCTGCTGGTGAAGCTCGAACCGGGGTTGCAGTCGGTGGCCAGGGCGAGGGTGACCCCGGCGGCGAGGTAGCGGCGGGCGTCCGGGTAGGGCTGGCGGGTGCAGAACTCGGCGCCGGGCAGCAGGGTCACCACGGTGCCGACGTCCGCCAGGGCGGCCAGGTCGGCCTCGGAGGCGAACGTGGCGTGATCGGCCGAGGCACAGCCCAGGCGCGCGGCGAGCTGCAGCGCCCCGCCGGCGGTGAGCTGGTTCGCGTGCAGCCG
>NZ_CALMQR010000071.1:0-1140 GCF_937871995.1 uncultured Citricoccus sp.
CCGTCCCCGTTGGCGCGGCGGCATTCGGCACGGTCCAGCAGGTCGGTGCTGGTGGTGTGGAACTGCAGGACGGAGACCCGCTGGCACAGTTCGCAGTTCAGCGGCTCGGTGGAGCCGGGGACAGGATCACTGGTGGTCATGGGTCTTCTTTCTGTGACGGCGGATCATCCGGACGACGATAAGCACCGTGGCCCGTCGCCGGTCCCAGCCAAAGTACTCCTTGCGCGCATCCAGACAGGCGTGCAGCTGTTCGTGGTGGGCCCGACACATCGGCATCAGGTCCTCATCAGCCTCCCGTGCCTGCCACGCCCCGGTGACCGGGTCACGGTGCACCCCGTCGTAGCGCAGGTGGTGCAGATCGAGACTGCCTGCCTGTTCCAGGGTCAGTTGGCAGACCGGGCAGGCCGGTTCGACGCCTCGGGCGCGGGCGTCGCGGAACCAGCGCACCCGGCGGAACCCCCACGCCGGTGAACGCAGGTAGTCCTGGTAGCTTTCCGAGCCGGTGCGGGTGAGCGAGAGCCGTGCCATGGTCTCACCGCACCGGCACCGAGGCCGCCCAGTCCGCCACCGTGGACGCCTCGGCGGTGTCTGCGGCGGTCGGGGTGGAGGACAGGACCTCGGCCCCACCGGTGAGCTCCGCGGCCAGTTCGGCGTTGTACGCCGTGATGGCGGCCTCGATCTGCTTGGCGTCCTTGCGGTCGGTCCACTTGGTCATGCGCATCAGGATGGGCCGGCCGTTGCGGTTCAGCAGCAGCCCCCAGCCAAAGGGCAGACGCCGCAGCTCCGAGACCGTCAGCACCTCGGTGTCGTGCAGCTGCTCGGAGGTCGAGTTCGAGTCCTTGCCGCGGGAGGTGGAGGTGCGGGTGATCTGACGTTGACCGGCCAGCCGGGAGAACAGCTCCAGGTCGGTCACGTTGGAGGCCCCGCCGAGCTGGATCTTCACGGTGGCCGCGTCGAACAGGGCGGTGGCGGGCTGTTCGCCCCATTCGTTGCGGGCCTGGGCCAGGGACTGGAACACGGCGAAGGCACTGATGCCCACCCCACCGCCGTCGGCCATGATCTGGGTCAGCCCGGGCCAGGCTCCGGCGATGTTCGCGATCTCGTCCAGGACCAGCGTCAACGGCGGGTCCAGCCGGTTCT